>DATMAT010000029.1 GCA_035559815.1 Thermodesulfobacteriota bacterium | reverse complement strand
ATGGTTGGGAAACAGGGCATTTTTGGAGCGGATGGAGAGATTGGTGGAGAAGAGGGATTTAGAAGAGGTTCCATCGGCACAGACTTTTCCCTCACGACCAACAAAACCCGATGTGCTTGAATCCGTTTCGAGAGAATATGGGATAACAGTAGAGGAGTTGGTTGGGCGAATGGATCAGGGGGCATATAGGGCGGCGGTTTATCTTTTGCGAAGGGTGGTTAATCTAAGCCTCAAGGGAGTGGCGGAGGAATTTGGAGTATTTAGTATTTAGTATTTAGTATTTAGGAAAAGGGATCGCTTAGCTCCGAGTGGGCTCAAAACACACTGAGTCTCAACCATTGTGCAAACATAGATGAAGATAAACTCATTTTCTAACTTTTTCATCTTATCTAGGCATCACCGTAAAATATAGTGACTCAAAGCCCTAAATTAGCCAATTTAATTAATTCGGTATAATCTGTTATATTTCCTACCCGAGAATTAACAATATGGCCACAAATAAAGACGACATACAACTCGACATAAGTGAAAAAGGGAGGAAGAAAGACGGGACTCCTACCTCGTTAGACCGGAGATTATTTGTTCAATTCTTAGCTTTCGGCAACTGTCGGGATATCGAACCTTTAATCGAAAGTTTGGAAAAGGCTGGTATCGATGGAGCATTATACTTAGACCTCAATGACCCATACGGGGTGGGTTTGGTCACCATGGATGAAAATCCCGATTTCTTTGTCGGTGAATTGAGAAGTACCTTGAATCGAGATCCTTTCATCGAACTAACACCCAAACCGGAATACACGATGCTCGGTAGAACCTATTCCTTCGGGTATGAACCGGACCTCGAAGAGGCCCTCATAAACGAGCCTAGAAGAAGGATACTGGACAAAGATTGGCCCTGGGCGATATGGTACCCGCTTCAGCGGGTCAAGTCGTTTGAAACCTTACCCGAAGATGAACAGCGGGCGGTATTGGGCGAGCACGGGAAGGTCGGGTTTAAATACGGCCGGGCCGGCTATGCCCGGGACATACGCCTGGCCTGTTATGGCCTCGACAAAAACGATAATGACTTCGTGATTGGCTTACTGGGAAAAGAGCTTTATCCGTTGTCGAGCGTGGTTCAGGCTATGCGAAAAACCAAGCAGACTGCTAAGTATTTAGAAAGCCTGGGGCCATTTTTTGTTGGAAAGGCCGTATGGCAGAGCGAGATTTAGTGCATTCGGGGACAGGTTTAATCGGGAAACAAGATGTAGAGACGCATTGCAATGCGTCTCTACAAAAAATGGATTCCCGTTTTCACGGGAGAGGCATTATCCTAGGGTAAAGACTGCCGACCTTAAATTCTAGCTCGTAAAGAGGCAAATCCAATCTGCATCAAAATTAGGTTCATAAAATATAATGACTCAAATCCCTATCCTTTACGATACCCTCGATCTTTTCTTTTATGTACTTTGAGTCTATTACGAATTTTTGTCTGGACATATCCGGGGCATTGAAGGAAACATCCTCCAGTATCTTTTCCAGGATAGTGTGGAGCCTTCTCGCTCCTATATTTTCCGTTGATTCGTTTACGTGGGCGGCTATGTCGGCGATCTCGGATATCGAATCTTCCTTGAACACCAGGTCGATGTTCTCGGTCCGGAGAAGCTCTTTATACTGCCGGATAAGGGCATTTTTAGGCTCGGTGAGTATCCTGATGAAATCCTCCTTCGTTAGCGGGTCGAGCTCCACCCTTATGGGGAATCGACCCTGAAGCTCTGGAATGAGGTCAGAGGGCTTTGAGACGTGAAATGCCCCGGCGCCTATGAAAAGTATGTGGTCGGTCCTCACCATACCGTGTTTGGTGTTCACGGTGCATCCCTCTATTATCGGAAGCAAATCCCGCTGTACACCCTCTCTGGAGACGTCGGGCCCGGCCGTGCTTTCGCGTCCGGCTACCTTGTCTATCTCATCTATGAAAACTATCCCGGCCTGTTCCACCCGCTCTATGGCCAGCTTGACTACCTTATCCATGTCTACAAGCTTCTCCGCCTCTTCCTGGATCAATAGCTTCATCGCCTCCGGGACCCGGACCTTCCTTTTTTTGGTGCGCTTGGGGAAAAGGTTTCCAAGCATGTCCGAAATGTTTACATCCATCTCCTCGAGGCCGGAAGGGGTAAAAACCTGTATGGGAAAGTTTCTCGAGGCAACTTCGATATCCACATATCTTTCGTCAAGCTTCCCTTCCCGCAATAGCTTTCTCAATTTTTCCCGAGTATCGCTCGAAGGCTCGGATTCCGCATTCTTGTTCTTCGGATATAATAAATCGAGTATCCTTTCCTCGGCCAGGTCCTCGGCTTTTACAAGCACCGTTTGCTTTTCTTCATCGGTCACCATCTTGACGGCTATGTCCGTAAGATCCCGGATCATAGATTCAACGTCCCGGCCGACGTACCCGACCTCGGTAAACTTAGAGGCCTCGACCTTAAGAAACGGGGCCTGGGCAAGCTTTGCCAACCTCCGGGCAATCTCCGTTTTGCCGACACCGGTAGGACCAATCATCAGTATATTTTTGGGGGCAATCTCGTCTCTCAACTCCGGGGTCACCCGCTGTCTCCTCCACCGGTTCCTAAGGGCGATAGCCACCGCCCTCTTCGCTTTATCCTGGCCGACAATGTACTTATCCAGTTCCGAGACGATTTCGCGGGGAGTAAAAAAAGCATCCCTAACCATTGTTTATAAAACCTCTACTATTATTTTATCGTTCGTGTAGATACATATTTCTGCCGCAATTTTGAGGGATTCCTCGACGATTTCTTTTGCGCTTAATTTGGAGTGTCTCAAGAGCGCTTTACCGGCAGACTGGGCAAAGGCGCCTCCCGAGCCGATTGCAATTATGTCATCATCGGGCTCGAGAACATCGCCGCTTCCGGAAATAAGAAAGATGCTCTCCTTATCGGCGATAGCCAGCAACGCCTCCAGTCTTCTCAGCATCCGGTCGGTTCTCCAATCCCTGGCCAGTTCGACGGCCGCCCTTCTCAGGTTCCCCCTATACTCTTCGAGCTTCGCCTCGAACTTATCAAAAAGGGTAATGGCATCCGCCGTAGCCCCGGAAAACCCGGCAAGCACTCTGCCGTTGTAGATTTTCCTCACCTTTTTTGCCGTGTGCTTTATAGCAGTCTGGCCAATCGTAACTTGACCGTCTCCGGCCATGGCCACCTGGCTGTTTTTTCTCACACACACTATTGTCGTTCCGTGAAATGTCTTCATTTTAGTCTCGCCCGGGGATGAGCCTTATCATAAACATCCATAATCCTCTCGACCGAGGTGTGGGTGTAACGCTGCGTGGTAGAGAGGCTCTTATGGCCGAGCATATCCTGGATGGCCCGCAAATCGGCGCCGCCTCCGAGCAGATGGGTGGCGAAGGTATGCCTCAAAACGTGCGGACTGACGTTTTTAGGAACTCCGGAAATAACCGCATATTTCTTCACGATCCTTCCCACACTCCTGGAAGTAAGCCTGTACCCACGGGAGTTTAAAAATAGAAAATCCTCTTTAGAATTCAATTCTTCCCTTTTGAGCAAATAAAGCTGAAGGGCCTCGACGGCTTTAGAGCCCAACGGGACGATCCTTTCCTTTCCTCCCTTACCTAGAACTTTAACCATCGAACCGGCAAGGTTGAGGTCATCCAATTTTATCCCCACGAGTTCACTTACCCGGAGTCCGCTCGAATAGAAAAGCTCAAGCATTGCCCTATCCCTGGAATCCAACACCCCGTCCTTTTTGGGGGTATCCACCAACTTAAAGATTTCATCCACGGTTAGAAAAGATGGGAGCCTCTTCTCCCCCTTTGGTGTAGGTACTAGCTTGGCAAGGTTGTTTTGAACCACGCCCTCCCGAAGAAGGAACTCAAAGAAACTCCTTACCGAGGCAAGTTTTCTGGATATAGAAGTCCTTGAATTTCTTCTATAGAGCCAGGCGACATAAGCTCTTATATCTATCTCCTCAACCCCGGAAATATCCAATTTTTCGCCGACGGCTGCTTGTCTCTTTTCTAGAAAAGAGGCAAATTCAAGGAGGTCTGTGGTGTAAGCCCTAACCGTGTGTTCAGAGTAATTTCTTTCAGAAGTCAAAAAATTCTTAAACCTTTTAACATGTTCTATCATAATATCTGTTTCCAATAATATATACATGGGCTGGGGATATTTCAAATAAGAATTGGATAAAGAGGGAGGAAAAAAAGTAGGGGGCACGCTGCAGCGTGCCCCCTACCGCTAAAGCTTTTATTCTTCAGCCTAGAGAGGAAAGTTATTGACTTTCAAAACCCTTATAGTCTTTGGACATCTCGTCATAAAATAATCCGCTAACCTCGATTCGCTTAGCCCCGATGTATCTCTTTCTGTAATAAGGCAGATTCATGCTATCAATGGTAACCCTCTTAGCTTTAGAAGATGCATGTATAAATTCGGTATCACCGATATATATTCCCACATGTGAGGGATAACTGGCATAAGTCCTGAAAAATACCAGGTCGCCAGTGATCAACTCATCTTTACTCACGCTTTCCCCGACCTTGTATATATCACGGGCGGTTCTGGGAAGGTCCACATCAAAAAAATCGAATACCTTATTGACAAAAGCCGAGCAGTCAAGCCCCTTGACCGGCGAATTTCCTCCGAATTTGTAAGGAGCTCCCAGAAACTTCTTGGCCACACTTATGATGCTCCTTCTCGAGGAATAACTACCGTTTCTGTAACTAGCAGGATTACTGCCGGAGATGCTGGAATACGCTTCTTCCCGGTCAGCTTTGTACTGCTCTTGGCCGGGAACAGCCAGAACCTGTCCTACGCGTATGGTGTTGCCTTTAATCCCGTTCGCTCTCTTTAAATCCGCAACCGAGACACCGAACCTGTTACCGATACCGCCCAGAGTATCGCCTTTCATAACAACGTAACTGCCCTGGTAAGATGTTGCTTTCTCTTGTTTATGGGAATTGGGTATTAACAAAACGTCTCCGGCGTAGAGGGAACTGCCCTTCAATCCATTTGCTCTCTTTATAGATTCCGCCGAAACACCAAATTTTCTGGCGATAGTGCTTAAATTATCTCCCCTTTTAACCGTATATCTTTTATCCGTAATAACCGTCTCGATATTCACTTTTCGAGCGACATCGGCTTTGACAGAACCGGGTATTATGAGAACCTTTCCCACCTTTAAGCTGTCGCTATTAAGTCCATTCACATCCTTCAGGTCTTTGACGGAAACACCAAAATTGTTAGCTAATTCACTAAGGGTATCTCCCTTTTTCACCGTGTACTTTATCGAAACCGGAGTAGAAGCGGATACTACTTCTAGGGGCTCTTTTTCCTCGGTCCTGGTTGGAGCGACATCCACATCTTTCGTCACTGCGGTAATATTGCTGAGACCGGACGAAGAATATATGACCAGTCTTTGTCCAATCTTTAAGTTATTGCTCTTAAGATCATTTATCTTTTTTATATCACTAACGGAAACTCCAAACCGGCTGCCGATCCCGCTTAGCGTATCGCCCCTGACAACAACATATTCAATCTTGTTAGTGGTTACAGTTTGACTATACTGCTCATCACCGACGGCCTTTTCAACCCCTTCACCCTTACCCGGGATTAAAAGTATATCCCCTATATTCAATCTATCTTGGCGAAGCCCATTTGCTTCTTTTATAGAGCTGACCGAGACCCCAAACTTCCTAGACAGGTCATACAAGTTATCCCCACTGCGGACGACGTAGCTTCCGGAAGCTTGGCCCGTCTCTACCGAGCCCTTCTGGGCCATGCCTTCACCGGCTCCCGACCAAGGAACTGTCAGTATCCTGCCGACCTGCAATCGGTCATCGAGGAGCCCATTTGTGTTTTTCAGTTCCGGAACGGTCACACCAAATTTATAGGCGATAGCGCCGAGCGTATCGCCCTTTTTGACTGTGTAATTTGTGGGGACTGAATATGAAGTGTTTTTAGTTTGTAGAGGCTCTTTTTGCTTAGAAGGTGTTTCCGCCCGCTCTATCTCTTGCTTGGAGTTATTGGACGGATTCGATGAAGGTATGGCCAGCTTTTGCCCTATCTGTAATCTGTTGCTGTTTAGATTGTTAGCCTTCTTTATGTCCTCGCTGGATACCCCGAACCGGGCTCCTATTTGACTTAATGTATCGCCCTTTTCAACTACATACTCTTTTTGGTTAATTCCCGCCTTCTTAGCATCCGGAATAGCAAGGGTATCGCCAATATCAAGCCTGTCCTCGTTGAGACCGTTTACCCTCTTTAACGTGTCTACCGGGACTCCAAACCTCTTTGATAGCGTGTATAAATTATCTCCTTTCTTTACTACATATTTTGTTACGGCGTGAACGGTATTGGGAAGAAAAAGTAGTAATAATAGTAATACAGAGTGCTTTGAGGTCATAACCACTCCTCCTTAAGAGACTTATTTCAGAACAACCCTGAAACACCTCAACCTCGTGAGCAAATAAAACCTTTGCTCCTTCCTCTACCTCAAAGTAACTTTATTTTCAAAGATCGAATAAAAAAATTCGCCAAATTATACATTAATTCCGCTGATGTGCAAAGTATTCAAAGTAACCAGTCAATATCAGCGGAAGGAGAGGTTTAAACCCTAATACATTCACCCCGGAAAGGAAACACGATAGCAGGCAGAACTGCTGAATAAAAATCATCAAACATGAAGAATGTGCTGGTGAGACTTAAGCTACAGAATCCTTATTCTTCCGTCGAGGGATGGACAATAATCCACCCAACGGAATATCTCGTTGCATAAATCAATCCCTTGACCGTCGGAGAACTAAGGGCGAGAAAACATAAATAGACTCATCGATATTCATCCCTTGTTGTACTACTATTTAACCAATCACCCAAGGGCATGCCCATGAGATGAAGAACTGTGATAGAGCCATCCTCCGTCCTACTCCTCATCAAGACCTGACCCACCAGTGCATGGGCAATTTTTTGGACATCCGGCTTGCCGATTTTATGCAGGTCGATAAACTCGGATAAACAAATGGTGAACACCCCTCTCATCGGGCTTCCGAAATCCGAATCCCTAGAGTAAACAATGTTGAATGTTACTTCGTGGTCGTCCGAAGACGGTGAACTTATTTCTGATATGCCTACAATCCGGATGAAATCAAGCGACTGCAGTTAATCCTCCCCAAACTGCTTAATAAAAAATATTTCTTTAATCCATATTACTAGCCGATGGGATAGGCAATGCCCTGTAAATTACGTACGTCCCTTTCTAGATGGTCCAGCCTCGAGGAAATTTTCTCTATTTCTGCGAATAAGGTTTCTAAGGAAACCGTGCTCCTGGAAGCACGTTTAGTTTTGTTGCTCTTTGGCTTAACCTTGGTTTTGGTTTTAACATTCTTCGCCGCTTTTTTAGCCTTGGGGTTACTCTTGGTTGCCGCTTTCTTGGACCTCTTCATTCTATTCTCCCTCCTTTTTACTTGATTCCTTCAAACCATAAAGAAGCAACTTCACCCCACCCTTGTTCGACAAACTAAGACATTCTTTACAATCTATTTGTGCAGATATATAGAAATTCCTGCCCTAATTCCCACCCCACCGTGACAATCTGAATTTGACCGCTTTCTTCGAGCTCCCTAAGCGCCTCTACCACCTCCACCTTGGTCCGATTATAATCCCCATCCGGGTTCGCCAGGAGCATCTGTCTCGTGAGTTTGTCCGTGTTGGTGTGTCCTTGCCCTACGCCGGTACAGAGAAATTTAAGCAGCTCTGATGAAAGACCATTCATTTCCTCACCTAAAATTTCATAGCTTGATCAGCAGATTAAAAACTCAAGATTAAAACAACATGAAATCGATATGGCAGTCCAAACATAGCATAAAACACAATATAGTGTAAAATAAAACAATCTTCAATACCTAACAAACATTCAGTAATGATTCTTTATCAAAAGTAAAATAACAATTATTTAACCGATGAGGGTCCTCATATATACTCACGAATTTCCTCCTTTTTTGGGAGGGCTGGCTACAGCAAGTTACAAACTGGTGAAGGGAATCTCGCAAGCGGGGATAAAAACCGTGGTCCTTGCACCAAGCTATTCGTCTAAAGACGGAGAAATAGATAAGATTCTAAAGTGTAAAATCATACGAATTCCTCTGCTCAGAAAAATAAAGAGACTACGATACCCCGGTACCCTCGTAGGGTACCTTCTGGGATGGACATTTTTTGCTCTAACTGTTTTTAGAGAGAAACCAGATATCGTGCTTTTTATATCAGAGGAAGCGGAAGTGGTAGGAGGATTATTACCCACATTTCCATTTAAACCCATAGTAAGAGTTGCAGGCTCTGGAGTAACAACACATTTTTTGGGCAACCAAGTAAGAAAAAAGCTTCTACAATTACCGATGCTTCGGCTTTACAAAAAAGCATTACTTATAGCAGCTGCAAGTCATTTTACAAAAGAATTACTAGAAAAAATCGATATTCCTCGGGATAAGATTACAGTTATATATAATGGCGTCGAAAAATATATGATTCATCGGGAACCGAACAGAAAAAAGATAGAAGAATTAAGGAAAAAACTAGGTATAGGTAAAGAAGATAAAATCCTGCTTACCGTAGCAAGGATTCTCCCCAGGAAAGGGCAAGATACGGTTATTAGAGCGCTTCCAAAGGTGCTAAGCAGATATTCACGGGTCAAGTACATTGTAGTTGGAGAAGGAAAATATAAGGGAAATTTTAAAAGGCTGGCCAAGAAAATGAAAATAAGTGACAATGTGATTTTCACAGGAGGCGTTCCTCATGAAGAAACAATAAATTTCTATGACTTATGTGACATATTTATAATGCCAAACAGATTCTGGAATGACAAAGTAGAGGGACTGCCAAACGCGTTGCTTGAGGCAAGTGCAAGAGGAAAGCCAGTTATAGCCGGGGCAAACGGAGGTTCAAAAGAGGCGGTAAAGCACGGAATAACCGGGTTCCTAGTGAATCCAGAAGATATTGAGGAGATTGCAGGTGTTATTCTAGATTTGCTTGAAAATGAGAAAAAAGCTCGAACTATGGGAGAGAATGGCAAACAGATGATAAGGCAAATTTTTACAGAGGAGATAATGATTAATAATTACGTTAAAATTCTGAACGACTCCACTAAAAAGCAAACTACTCCGGCCTTAGATTCATTCAAATGAACAAGGCAAAAACAATTTTAAAAAAGTCCCTTTTCCAATCCTCCTTGGCTTTTTGCAGAAAAAACGCCTCCAGTATTTTTCAGCTTTATAAGCGGTATAGTTCTAGTCAGAATGCTCGGGCTAAGGGATTATGGACATCTAAGCTTACGTAGACATACTAAAATCAATTCTTTGATTTTAGAGTATTAAGAAACTGCTGCCAAGTACATGGAAACATTTTGATAAAGTGCAAGAAAGACAAAAATCCGAACGGATATTTGGAGTTTGTGATTTAATCTTCCGTATCCTAGTAACCATGCGCCCTCAAACGTAGAGCCACACGAGCTGTGAAAGCCTCTAGCTCTGGATCACACCGGTAAGCATAAGCACGGTCCGGTCTCACCTTACTCGCCACCATTTGAATATCTTTATCCGTGGCCCGGAGTCCACAAAAGTCCGATATGGACCTCAGTAATCTGGCAGGCTCAGCCAAAAGATCCTCATATTTAACCTCAATAGCTCTATCTTTTAGACCGTTCAAGTGGGCTCTAGCTTCTTCGATGTATTCTTCCCACATCGACAGCCCCTCCTCAAGAGAGTCACACCTCAAATCAACGAAGAGACGGGGCTTGGGCACAAACTTCAACATTAAATAGAGCCAATAGAGACGTTTTAAACTTGGGTGCCTATCTTTTAAACGGAAGAGACCCCTTTTGCGCCTCATCATTAAGCTATTTACTACATCTACCCCATGCCGACATATGTGAATCACCTTAGCATCAGGGAATATATCCAACCATAAAGGCAAGGTATAAGTGTTGCGGGGATCTTTCCAGCCCCATGGCCTATCCAGATTGACTGGAGTTCGATAATGTAAATATTTAATCAAGCCCAGGAACGAAATTGCCCTTGGAGTTTTCATTATGAAACTAATAAAATCAGCAAATAATGCTCTAGCCTCTTGATCCCTAAGAAGATATTTGATCGAGCCCGGATTTTCCAAACCCCCGCTGCACTGCGCTAGAAGCCAGCTATTTAATTGTAAAAAAAAAGAGCCTCATTATTCCTGGTTTTCTTATTGCCGGCAAAGAGACCTAATTGCTCCAGCATCTCTACCAGCAAAGTGGTACCAGAACGACTCATCCCTATTATTATAATCGGAGGATATGGCTTCATGTATCTATAACCCCTTAAAATAATTGGTAAATTTTAAAGCGTGATGAGCGCCCACCTATGGCTCTATTCTTTTTCCAATGGGACTTTTGTCAACATTGTTTACAATAACACCCTTAGACTCGTGCACAGGGCTTTGGCTTCGGTATAATTGCTTAACTACATGACCAAAATAAGATCTGCGGAATCACTAATATATAGAATGTGGTCCAAGCCGCCGGCTCAGGTGTTGCCACTAACCTTCTCCATAAGATTTTTCCCATTATAATTGGATGTAATCGCCTTCCGCCAAAGGCTAGTAAGTATTACTTTATGCTCAAATATATCGGATTTCCTGGCGTGTTCGAACCCAATCTGACGCTTTTCCTCGGGAAATGGTCTAGAAATAATGTCCACCACCTCGCTGATCGAGTTATACAGGAAGCCAGCATCCCCCACATACTCTCTTAAGTCGGGGCGTAAATTCGGCATGCACACACCCACGCCAGATGCCTGTGCTTCAGCGACCGCCATCGGCCAGCCGACGGTCTTTAACTTGTGGGAAGCCGTATAGACCAACCATCTATGCTTCTTATATTCACGCGGCATATCTTCCGGTTCAATCGGTGGAATAATATTCACCGGACTCCCTACCGATTTGTTCAACCGACTAATCTTCCCCAATTTGTAACCGATTGCATATAAGTTGAATTCCATATTCGGCACCAAGGTAGCGAGCCGGATGAAGTCTTCCATCTTTTTCTTGGGAATGCATGCACCTGTATTCATAATTGCCTGACCATTAGGGGAACGATCATGAAAAAGTCGGTAATTTACTACCGGATAACAGTCATATATTTTTTCACTGCGAATGCCCGCTCTTTCAAGCGTTGGTCGGGTAAAAGGGAAGGAAAGTATACCCAGACATAGATCATCATTTATTGAGGGCATTCCTTTGCGAATAACGTGAGGAATGAAATCCCTTCCAGGCAATCGGATGTAATCGAATAAAGACGATTTCTTCCCTGGCCATATAGTATCGAATGAATGCGCCCTTATAGTAAAGGGGACGTTGGTCTGCGAAGAAAGCTTGGCCAAGATGTGGGTTTGGTCAAGATAGTGGCTGTGGAGAACATGGGGGCGGAATTCCTCTATGGCTTCACGTATCATCCCGAGGTTAGATATGTAAGAAAACGGAACATGGTTCTTATAAGAGATATTAGGTCTTTTCATGGCGATTATCCTAATATCGCATTCATCTTTTACCGCCTCAATTTCATTTTTTTCATAAGTGTGAGATAACTGAGGAAAATCCCTGAGAATGTACATTACGCGTAATTTATTCATGATGAACCTTAAATTTGAAAGGGGTTGGAATCAATAATTTGATAAGTACCCTATTTCATGAAAATTATTGTAGTTTTTACCATAAGAACATTTTAATGTCAAAAGCTTCAGCCCTAGACAAAAGACCTTTCCTAAACCTTCTTACCACCTTGCTTTGTCAGTGGATTATTATAATGGGTATATTATATACTTAAAGCAATGAGAACCACGTACGCGGTAAGTCCACCAATAGAGAACAAAGAGAGCGGAAAACTGGATAACGAAGCCTCGACCGATGTTGTCCTTGATATCAAGACTCGCTCGCCGGAAGGGAGTAAGAGAATACCAGAGGGAATTCAGGCATGAGGGTGCTGATATACACTCACCGGTTTCCCCCCTCCGAGGGTGGCATGCAAACCCAATGCCTGAACATGGCAAGGGGGCTTCAGGAAGCGGGAAAAGAAGTTATAGTTCTTGCCCCAAGTTACACTTCGGATGAAAAGGAATTAGATAAAAAAAATGGCCTTAAGGTCATACGGATACCATTTATAGGAAAAAACCGGGGGCCACTTTTGAAGTATGTATTGGGGTTCTTTTATTTAACGGCGGTTCTCCTTTGGTATCACCCCAATATAGTGTTTTTCATCCATAAGGAGACACAGATTATAGGGGGAATGTTCCCATTATTCCCATTTAAGTACATGGTAAGGGCAACCGCCAGACCGGATTTTCTATCCTATTCATTCAGAGAGTTCTGGTTAATTCCCCTAATATTCATGATCAAGAGAATGTACTCAAGTGCAACAAGAATTATATGCCACAGCCATACCGTCAAAGAAGTCCTCGAACGAGCTCAAATTTCTATGGAAAACGTAGTGGTCATAGGCAGCGGAGTGGAAAAAAGATTTCTTTCTGAACCGCCTAGAGTTGAAGTCCTTCACAAGCTCAAAGAAAAGTTCGGAATTCAAAAAGGAGAGAAGGTGATTCTAACAGTGGCAAGGGTTGTAAGGAGAAAGGGACAGGACTCGGTCATAAATGCGCTTTCCCGAATAATAAATGAGTTCCCAAAGATAAAATATTTGATCGTAGGGGACGGGGATTACAAAGGAACGCTTGTAACCCTGGTGAAAAAGCTCGGGTTAACAGACAAGGTAATATTCACCGGTGAAATTCCGCACGACGATATAATCCATTTCTACGACATTTGTGATGTTTTCACGATGCTTAACAGACCTATTGGTGGAAAGATAGAGGGGCTTCCTAACGCTCTGTTAGAGGCCGCAGCCAGGGGAAAGCCCATCATAGCCGGGGCGAATTTTGGCTCCCTTGAAGTAGTGGAGGATGGCAAAAGCGGTTACTTGGTGAATCCCGATAATGCGGATGAGATCAGAACCGCTATTTTGGACCTACTTAAAAACGAGGATAAGGCCCTGGCTTTCGGGAAAAAGGGAAAGCAAAGAGTTCAAAATTTTTATACTGAAGATATTATGATGAATGAATTACTGAGGGTTTTAGAGGATCTTAACGGTGTCCCCTCAAAAGATGCCTTAGGAAGGGATTTTACTTAGCCTTTATAAGGCTCACAATCTACGCCTTCATGTCAAACCATCCGATGGATCAAGCCGCTCACAAGGGTGAAAAGACGATAAGAAATCGGCTATTTCGTAACGCCTCCTGGCTTTTCGGGGGGAAAACAATCGCCGGCGCCTTCTCCGCTCTCCAGACGGTGATTATAGCAAGAATGCTAGGGGTAGACGACTATGGACTTCTAGCCTTGGTCACAGCCTATGTAGAAATTTTGAATAACTTTTTTGATTTCAAGGTTTGGGAAACCGCAACAAAGTATATAGGCACCTTTTGGGCCAAAGGAGAGAAAGGAAAGACCCTCTCTATGATAAAGCTCTCTTATATCATCGACATATCGAGTGGGATCTTGGCCTTTATCATAGCTATTCTTACTGCCAAGATGGCCAGCTCTTACGTCATTCACTCCCCTCAGGCCTACACCCTTATATGGGCTTATTCACTGAGCCTCCTGATAAAGACGGCTAACTCAACCTCTGACGCAATACTTAGGGTGTTCGATAAGTTCAAACGGATTGCTTTTGTGTCTTCGTTTATATCCCTTTTTAACCTTGTCTTGGTTTCTCTGTTGCTATACCTGGGAATGGGTATAAATGGGGTTCTTTTTTCGTATGTAGTAGCGAGCTTTTTGGACTTCTCTATCGGGATTTGGGTCGTCTCAAAAACCCTGGGAGAGAACCAGCTCACCGGATGGTGGAGGTCGGATTTAAGCCTGGTCAGAGACCAATGGAAAGGGATTGCCTGGTTTTTGGGAAACACCAGTCTTGCGGCGACGCTTAAGATGGCAAACGACAATTTTCTGGGTATTTTGGTCTTGGGGTATTATTCGGGAAAAGAAGGAGCAGCCTATTACAAGATTGCAAAGTCTTTTGTAAAGTTAATGACCCGTATTATGGGCCCTCTTTATGAGGCTATATATCCAGAGCTTGTAAGGATTTCGAGCTTAAATGCGTTGAAGGATTTCAAAAAACTTCTCAAATATTCAACGAAAAACCTTATGCGATTCACAATTCCAGTGGCCATAGTAATCCTGATATTTTCGGACCCGATTATAACTCTCATATTTGGAAAAGAATATCTTCCTGCTTCAAATCCACTCAGAATCGTTACTTTGGCCGTCCTATTAACGCATCTAACCTTCTGGGTAAACCCGGCGCTACTCGCTTTTGGGAGACCGGGGCTTCGAACACTCATAGGAGCAGCTTCGACAACCTCGTATATCGTATTGTTATTTCTCCTCGTTCCCAGTTTCTCGTATATCGGAGCGGCTTTCGCCTTTTTAGGATACGCTATAGTGAAGGCGTTAGCCTCTTTTATTGGTCTTAAGTTCTCCATAAGAAAGGAAAAGGAGAGAATTTCAAAAGCCCGAGCCTCTATGCCTCCGGTTTGAATTTATGGCTTTTATGGAACTAACTAACCAACTTCAGAGCCAGTTCTTCTGTAATTGCCTTTGCCTTGCGCGAACTAACATCAATATATCTAACCTCAAACCCATGTGCCTTACAATACGAAATCCAACTATCATAGAGCTTGCGCAGCCTACCCGGCTGCGAGTATTCGAAAATCAGGCGTTCGGCCCTGCGCTTGTGTCTACGCATAGGAAGCCAATAGCTATTCAGAACCTCTTTAACCCGCGAAACAAGGTAATCAGGCGGACAGACTAAAATATAGGCAGTCTTTTTATCCGCAACCCGCTCTATGGTTAGCGCCGGGTCAAACTCATAGTCTCTATACCTACGTAATATGGGTCTACATATATTGTATTCCAATGCAAGTTTGTTCACTTCTACACCCGG
Organism: Thermodesulfobacteriota bacterium; assembly: GCA_035559815.1. Taxonomy (NCBI): domain Bacteria; kingdom Pseudomonadati; phylum Thermodesulfobacteriota; species Thermodesulfobacteriota bacterium. Next base: position 101,501 of record DATMAT010000029.1, on the reverse strand, counting down.
GCTCTTCTGCAAATCCAAGGCAGTCATTACCTGCCAGCCATCCTGCATGTTCAAGTCCAATAGTTGACTGACCTCCAAGTCCCCAGACTTGAGTCTTCGCACAAATTCACTCTTGCCGATACTCGACGGTCCAGAGACAAACCGTAAGGCAGTGAGGTTCCTTCTGGAAACTACGGCCAAGTACCGATTCGGGCGGTCTGAATCTATAAATTCAAGTCTCTCTACATCACAATGTTGATTTTGAAAGAAATGTTCGATCCACTTACGCGTCATCAAGAACCTGCCCCGGGAGTTAACCACCAGAATTGACGGTTGAAGCGCAGATGGCAACGACTTTAATAAAGGTCCCCACCATCCGAGGAGTGCCTTATTAGCTCTCAATCGACCTATATCCGGGCTCTTTAACCCTATATCCCCAATCTCCAGGACAAGCTTTTTCCTGGTCATATTGACTAACTTTTGAATGATATTTATGGGGTCTGTAACATGATGAAGTATATTGAGGCATAAAACATAATCGAACATTCCTAGCTCACTAACATCTAGAACACTACGCTTCAGAAACTCTATATCCATACCCAAAACCCGGCTCAACCTAATCGCTGTGGCCAAGCGATCCCCGTCAATATCTACTCCCACAACCCTTCCAGCATTCCTTTCCTTAGCAGCGAAGGAGAAATAACCTTCAGCACAACCGATGTCCAGGACACTGGCCCCATTAAGATTGGGAGGGAATATTTGATTTGCAATTTGAGAACGATCTCGCCCCGGGGTATCCAGACCAAAGGGTAGACGGATTTTCTGATACCAGCTTGGGTGCTCCTTTAAAATTTCTAGAATCTCATCTTTATTCACCGTGTATTTAACCTCCCAAGTCTCCCACTTAACCCGATTCTTAGCATCATTTTATAGGTAGTGGGTGTCAGTCTTTTCTCTGAACTTTAAATGTTTATGTCACTCCATAAACCATATCATATCTTCACGGATTATTTATTCTACCTCTAATAAACACCTTGTAAAACGCTGTCAAAGACTTTAAACGTCGCAAAACAGCTTTCTGGTCGTCTTTTTAAAATAGCATAACAAACATAGAACCGGTGAAATGGTAACGCAGCTTAATTAACATGAATCAAAAGAATCTCATATCTTAATTTGCCTAACCTGATGAATACGACAAGTAAAGGTAAAGGAGTTTATCTTCTGTGATGGGAAAAACGGGACAGTTAACCCTCCCCACCCTTGCCTTTACTCTTCAGCCTCATCTTAACATTGACTTTTTGAACCCTAACGTTATATCGAATTTTATTAATGATACCTCCCATTAGCATTTCCCTAATACCCCAAACTAGCTCTTCCATCCTAGTCATAGACCTTGCTTTCAGCCCAAACTTGGGGGCATATCCTAGATAACTAAGCAAGTCTTTGGTTAGCGCCTCGAATACTTCAATTTCACGAGCTGTCAATGCTTTTTCCCAAGCATTTATGCGTTCGACATCAGGAAGCTTTCCAATAAGAACATGTTGTCCTGAGGCGTACTCCGGTACGATAAAATTATCGGCCTTGACCATCCCATCCTGATAATCAATATCCAGCCAACTACAAAGCTTTTTCAAGGTTATTTCTGGATTTTTGACCAATTCCTCGTATGTAATTCGCATGACCCGTTTTCCTCCCCCGAAAGACTCGGCAGCGAGGCCATAAGCTACTCTTTCTATCCAGAAATAAGCCGCCTTACTTATCGTATTTGGCCCCCAATCCAATGGCATGATGGATGCCGCTACCGCCCTCCCATCCCTGACAATATGAATCAGTCTCGCCTCGGGAAAGAGCTCAAATAACGTGGCGGCATGTCGTATATTTGAGGGTGTATGATCAACCCACATTCTATGATGTAATTTGCCCTGTTTCTCACCATACTTTCTGACAATCCACTCAATTAATCCCGGATAGGAGGATCCAATTTCCGATAGTGGAACTGAGCCTAAATCGATATCGAAGCCCAGCTTGAATCGCCAGTGGCTTTTAATCTTATTAATCGTGTACATTATATCATTGTCCTTATTGTTTCGATAAGAATAGTGAAGTGCGTCGATCTTAAATTGGGACTCGGGAACACACAAACATTCGCTATGGGAACCAAGCATGGCCCCCAGAAGGGTTGTACCGCTTCTACTACATCCCCCGATAAATATTGGTCTCAACTGTGATTGATCACCTTAATCATTTTGTTCTTCTCGAACTATTGCACGAACATCCGTTCTATATCCTTGACAATCCGTACATATCTCTATAGCTTTTCATTTTACCTCTGATTAACGCCTCGTAAAATGGCACCAATGGCTTTAAACGTTGCTAAACAGGTCTGCAGCTACCTCGTAGCGCAATATAAGCACCTCAAAACAGATGCATATCTAATATCCTATCCAAAAAGCGGAAGGACTTGGTTAAGGGTATTGATAGGGAAAATACTGTGTGAGCAGTTTAAGCTTCCTGATGAAATCATGCTTGATACGTACAAAGTAACGACCGCTGCCTCCGGAATTCTCCGCACCCAATTAACACATGACCGTTCCTCGATGAATGAAGGACTTAGATATTTTGAATTGCCCACGGACAAGAGAAAGTACGCTGGTAAAAAGGTGATTTTGTTGACCCGGAATATCAAGGATGCGCTGGTTTCATGCTATTTTCAGGCTACAAAGAGGATTGGCAAGTATAATGGAAATATCTCCGAATTCATCCGCAGCGACCGATATGGTGTTAAGAAAATTATAACCTTCTATAATACTTGGCACCAGAATAGGGGCGTTCCCAAAGAATTCCTACACCTGAAATATGAAGATATGCATAATAATCCGGAAGAGGTCCTGTATCAAACTATGCGCTTTTTAGGTCTCTACCAAGTTGAGGAAAATCTAATAAGAGAGGCCGTACAATTCGCCAGTTTTGATAACATGAAAGTAATGGAAAAAGAATTCTTGTTTAAACAGAGATCAATGCGGCCAGCAAACGTTAGCGATGACGAGAGCTTTAAGGTCAGGAAAGGCGTGGTGGGGGGATATACTTCCTACTTGAGCCAAGATGACCTAGATTTCATCGACAAGGTAAAGCGGGAAATGGGTTATCCTTTCGAATAGATGGTTTTCACATGAGTAATAGGCCAATGCTATGCCCGAAAGGGCAGTTCATAATAAACAGATAAAACTAGCGTATGGGAATATGAGCGTGTGGGCGTTGGGCGCCAAAAAAATGCAGCTCGTAATAAACAGATAACACGGACCTCTGTTCTTAGAACATACTGAAATCATTAATAAATTTTAATATCATATTGAAAATATCTGTGCATTTGGTCATTAGGAATTCCGTTAAGATAGTTTTATTGACCGCCCTTGCCCCCGACCAAGACATACCATTCCCCCTATGGCATTCTTAAGCCCGTGTATAGAGTCTTAACTTTGGTATAATTACTTATCCCAATGACCAAGATCAAGATTTGCGGGATTACCAATATCGAGGATGCTTTTTTAGCCATAGATTCGGGGGCGGACGCCCTGGGGTTTGTATTTTACAGGGGGAGCAAACGGTATATAGACCCGGAGAGCGCCAATAACATCATCTCGAACCTGCCTCCGTTCATCACAACGGTGGGAATATTCGTAAACCAGGGGTTGGACGAGATCAATTATACTAAAGAGAAGGCAGGATTTGACACCATCCAGCTTCACGGTGACGAGCCCCCTGACTTTTGTAAAAACTTCACCAGGGTAATTAAAGCAATTAGAGTAAAAGAAAACATCGACCTTAAACTCATCGAATCTTATCCGGTTAAAGTAGTACTCTTTGACACCTTCTCCGAAGAGAGCTACGGGGGGACCGGTAGAAGCTTTGGGTGGGTCGCCCTCAAAGACTTAAACACGTCCAAAAGAATAATCCTTTCCGGCGGGCTCACTCCCGAAAACGTCTTTCAGGCCATTAGAATTGTGCATCCATATGCGGTTGACGTTAGCACTGGCGTCGAGGACTATCCCGGAAAAAAGAACCCAGAAAAGCTAAAAAAATTTGTAGAGGCGGTTAGAAATGAAGACTAAATTGAAACTCCCCGACGAGAGGGGACGATTTGGAGCATACGGTGGAAGATACGTTTCTGAAACACTTATGCCCGCACTTCTGGAGTTGGAGAGGGCATACCTGGAAATAAAAGACGACCGGAAGTTTCGAGCGGAGCTGGATCATTACCTTAAAGAATATGCAGGCCGGCCCACCCCGCTCTATTTCGCCGAGAGAATGACCAAGGAATGTGGAGGGGCAAAGATCTATCTAAAGCGAGAAGACCTCGCTCATACCGGTGCACACAAGATAAACAACACCATAGGCCAGGCCCTCCTTGCCTCCCGCATGAACAAGAAGAGGATTATCGCAGAAACCGGTGCAGGGCAGCACGGCGTCGCTACGGCCACAGTCGCCGCACTATTCCAAATGGAATGCGAGATATTCATGGGACTGGAAGACACCAAGAGACAGGCCCTTAACGTGTTTCGCATGAAGCTACTGGGGGCAAAGCTGAGAGAGGTATCCTCCGGGACTAAGACCTTGAAAGACGCCATGAATGAAGCCATGAGGGATTGGATTACCAACGTGAGGACAACCTTCTACATAATAGGAAGCGTAGCCGGACCCCATCCCTATCCCATGATGGTGAGGGATTTTCAGTCCATAATTGGGGAGGAGGCCAAAGAACAGATCCTCCAGAAAGAGGGAAGGCTTCCCCACCATCTAATAGCATGTGTCGGAGGCGGCTCAAATGCTATGGGGCTCTTTTATCCTTTTCTAGAAGATGAAAGCGTGAGGATGACCGGGGTCGAAGCAGCGGGAGAGGGGCTAAAGACCGGCCTGCATGCGGCCAGCATCTCTGCCGGAAAGCCCGGGGTTCTTCACGGCAGTAAAACCTACTTGCTCCAGGATGATGACGGACAGGTAAAAGGCACCCATTCGATTGCTCCGGGGTTAGATTACCCGGGGGTAGGCCCGGAGCACTCTTTTCTCAAGGACTCTGGCCGCGTCTTCTACACATCGGTTACGGACAAAGAGGCGCTAGAAGGGTTTAAATTCCTATCCCAGACCGAGGGGATAATACCGGCGCTTGAATCCGCCCACGCCTTGGCCTACGCGGCTAAAATAGCCCCTCAGATGCCCAGGGATTCAATTATAATAATCTGCCTTTCCGGGCGCGGGGACAAGGATATCCAGGCAGTAGCCAACATACTGAAGTAAATACCAAATTGAGAAAAAAATAGGGTCACAAGCCTCAATATCACCCAAAAGAATGATTCCGCCGCCAGTCCTTGACTTTAATTTGGAAACGGTTAGATTGTCTAAAAATATGGTCCCGGCAAATGTGTAACTTTTCATACACAACTGAAACTCTCCTTCCAGAAGAGCAAGCAGAAAATGAGAGTAGGTGTATCCCTTTTCAAAGAAAAGGGGCATTATTCCGCTCCACTACTTAGGTCTACTTTTTAACAAATAATGAGATGAGGATAGAGAGTAAGTTTAAAGAACTGAGAGAAAAGGGAAAAGCGGCTTTGGTCACCTACATAACCGCGGGTGACCCTTCCTTGGAATGCACTCCGTATATAGTTTCTAAGCTCGAAGAAAGCGGTGCAGACATAATTGAGCTTGGCGTCCCTTTTTCGGACCCCATGGCCGACGGGCCAACCATACAACTGGCCTCGGAAAGGGCGTTACAAAATGGAACGACCGTTAGGGGCGTCCTGAACGTGGTAAGAAAGGTCCGGGAGCATTCCAACGTTCCGATCATACTCTTCGGCTATTACAACCCGTTTCTGGCATACGGCCTTGAAAAATTTTCTATCGATGCACGCGATGCCGGCGTGGACGGTGTGCTTGTAGTCGACCTTCCTCCGGAAGAAGCGGACGAGTTTAAGGTACACGCGGACAAGGCCGGACTTAACCTGGTGTTTCTTCTGGCTCCTACTAGCACTGCCGATAGAATAAAACTGGTCTCGGATAATGCCAGCGGCTTTGTGTATCTGGTTTCTGTAACCGGGGTTACCGGAGCCAGACCGGAGATGAGTTACTCGCTCGAAGCTCTCGTCCAGGAAATAAAAAAATACACCCGGCTCCCTGTGGGCATTGGTTTTGGCGTCTCGACCCCGGAGCAGGCAAACAGGATTGCCCGGTTTGCCGATGCAGTGATTGTGGGAAGCGCTCTGGTAAGGATAATAGAGAAGCATGGGCATAGTAGAGAAAAACTGCTGGAAGAAACCTCTCTCTTCATCAGAAGCTTGAGCGAGGCTTGCAAAAGAAACGAGAGATATAGTCAGTAATTCAAGAAACTAAACTTACTCCGGACTCAAAGCATGCAGAGGGAATTGAGTAGGTATTTATTCATTGGGGATTTTGACTCGCTCCTTCTCGGACTATTCTCAAAAAGGGGAGAGGTCATCTGGGTAAGCTCGCTGGAAGAAGCCTTAAACCAGACCGGTAATTTCAGCGTGATCATGATCGAGAAAAAGACTTTCTCCTCGGATATTTCCAAAGAGCTTTCCATACATTACCCACAGACACCCATAATTGTCAGCAATGGAGACAGGCCAGACGAGCCGCCTCCTTCGGTGCGGTTTGTACCATTCCATAAAATCCTCACCAGCGAGATAGCCAAGGAAGAAAGACTGGCCAAGACAGAGCTTAGGGTGGAGGAACTGAGGCGTGTTCATGGCGAGGCCAAGAGGATGTTGATTCTTTTACACGACCATCCCGACCCTGATTCTATCGCCAGCGCCCTGGCTTTGAGGACCTTGCTTAAACGAAATCGCCAGACTGCATTGATCGGACATCTGGGAGAGAGGATTTCCCGCCCGGAAAACGTGGCCATGATAGAGCTACTGGAAATCGACCTCGAAGAACTAGACCACAAAGAGCTAAAAGGGTTTGACTCCATCGCCCTCGTCGATGTACAGCCGCCCTACTTTGGCGACCTTCTTCCGGAGGTGGATACGGTAATCGACCACCATCCTCAAGTAGGCTCCTACAAAGCGCGTTTTTCCGAGATAAAAGCAGAGGAAGGAGCAACCTCTACCATACTGACAAAGTATCTCCGCGCCGCTCAGGTGGATATCTCGGAAAGGCTGGCCACGGCTCTTCTATATGGAATAAAAACGGACACCATATCGTTAAACCGGGATGCCAACAGGGACGATATAGAAGCCTTTACCTATCTTTACCCCCATGCCAATCTGGCACTCCTCAGGCGTATCGAGAGGGCAGAGATGCCTCCCTCGGAGATCAAGTCGTTTGGCCAGGCACTTGCCGACCATTGGATACAGAACGGCGTGTTTTTTGTCAACCTGGGAAGGGTAGAGAGGGAATACCTGATCCCCAAGATGGCTGACTTCGGGATACAGGTAAAGGGAATCGAATGGTCCGTGGCCTTCGGCATCGTAAGCAAATCACACCTGGTAATCTCGGTAAGAAACGTCGGATACATTAAGAGCGCCGGCAGGCTGGTAAGAGACCTTTTCAAGGAAATCGGGAGCGCCGGCGGACACCGTTCTGCGGCTAAAGCGGTAATCTCTCTCCGAAAAGTCAGGAAAGCCATCGGCAAGGCCTCCCAAAGCCACATCAAAAAATGGGTTACCGACCTTTTCATCAAGGCTATCACGGAAAAGATAGGGGAAGAGAATTAACCAACCGACCCCCCTTCGTGTTTCCCCCTTTACTAAGAGGGGAATTAAAGAGGGGTTGCTTCTTCTTTATTCGTCATCGAAGTTCTTTGATTACCATCGGCCCAACTCCGACAACCAATCTATCACTTTGGACGAGTTTGTCATTATTGTTTACAACCAAGGAAGGATTGTTCAAAATCTAGATATAAAAGCGATGAAAATTAAGGTCGGAGTGCTAGGAGCTACAGGCTATACCGGGGCAGAGCTATTAAGGCTTCTGGTAAGCCACCCAGGAGTGGAAATATCCTGGCTTACCTCAGAGAAGTTTGCCGGAAAGAGGATATCGGAGGTTTTTCCGCAGTTTCGAAACCTGCTCCATTTAGAGTGTGTAAAAATTGCCAGGCTCGGCGGCCTTCACGAAGTCAACCTGGTATTCTCATGCCTTCCTCACGGCGCCTCCATGCATTTCGTAGCTAAGCTTCTTCAAACCGGGGCCCGTGTAATTGATTTCAGCGCCGATTTTAGGCTTAACCACCCTGATACCTATGAAAGGTGGTACAAAGTTAAACACAGCTCAAATAACCTGCTTAAAGAAGCCGTATACGGCCTTCCTGAGATTTTCAGAAAAGAAATAAGGGATGCTAAACTGGTGGCAAACCCCGGATGTTATGCCACGAGCGCCATTATGGGGCTCGCTCCCCTATTCTCGAAAGGCATGATAAAGGAAAATTCGGTGATTGTGGACTCGAAATCAGGACTGAGCGGCGGAGGAAGGGCGCCCTCCCTGGAGCATCATTTCTCCGAATCAAATGAAACGGCCTCTATTTATGGAGTCTCCGGGCATAACCAGAGGCCGGAGATGGAGCAAGAGCTTTCACGCTTGGCTGGAGAACCGGTTAACATCACCTTCATTCCCCACAGCATAGCCATAAACCGGGGTATGCTTACGACAATTTATGCCAGGTTGAAGGAAGCTAAAAGCTATGACCAAATCTTTGACCTATATAGTCAGTACTACGGTGGTCAACAGTTCGTCAGAATATATGAAAAAGGGCAATTCCCCTCTGTTAAAAACGTCCGTTTCTCTAACTTCTGTGATATCGGAATCGGGTTTCAAGACGATGTCTTCATAGCCGTCGTAGCACTCGATAACTTGGGAAAAGGCGCATCGGGCCAGGCGGTACAAGACATGAATATCATGTTTGATTTTCCGGAAGGTGAAGGTCTAAAATATCCAGGGATATATCCTTAGATTTTCATTGACTCTAAGGTAGGGGCGACCCGGCGGGTCGCCCCTACGGAATACTCGATAATGAAAACCGTGCCAGATTTATTCCTTTCAACCATAAAAAAACACTCCGACAGAACTGCTGTTGTGGAGGGCAATAAAAGAATCAGCTATAGAGCTCTCGACCATGCAGTAAGAAACCTATCTTCTTTCCTGGCCTCGCGAGGTATAGAAAAGGGTGACCGGGTTGCCCTCTTTCTTCCGAATTCGATTGAGTTCGTTGCCGGCTTCTTCGGCATAGCCAGCCTGGGTGCAACATCAGTTCCCATAAACGCCGTATACAAAGAAGAGGAAGTTAAATTTTATATTTCACACTCTTCAGCTAAACTCGTTTTGACTGAAGACAAACTAAGGCCGCTGGCCGAGAAGGCCGCACTCGAAACCGAAGCATCAGTCGTGGCAATAAAAGGAGATAAGACGGACTGGTTATATTCAGATAGTAATGCTCAATGTCCTGCCGAAGCTTTAATAAAACCCGAGGATGAGGCTATCTATCTATACTCCACCGGCTCTACAGGCAAGCCAAAGCGCGTATCCAGAACCCATTTTAACCTGATAGCTCTTGCCGATAACCATACCCAGACCGTAGGCTGGACCGAAAAAGACCGGATTCTTTTCACAGTGCCGATCTCCCACACATACGGATTTGGAAATTTCATCAGCGCGATAAAAGTTGGAGCATGTATATATGTCCTTCCAGAATTCAACAGAAACAGGGTAATCGACCTTATCGAGAAAGAATCCATCACCGTTTTTCCTGCCGTTCCTTTTATGCTCAATGTACTCGCCGAAACCTTCCTTCCCAGGCCCAGAGATTTTTCATCCCTTAAGCTGGTCATCTCCGCCGGAGCGCCCTTATCCGAAGAAACCTTCAACAAGTTCCACAACAAATTCGGCATTTATCCTAGACAGCTATACGGCTCCACGGAAACCGGCGTGATCTCCATTAACTTGAGCGACAACATAAAAGACAAGTTTAATTCGGTAGGACGTCCAGTTAAAAACGTCGAGGTCAGGGTCATAAAGGAAGACGGAAGTGCGGCAAAGGTGAACGAGACCGGGGAAATAACCGTAAAAAGTCCATCTATGACCAGCGGATATTACGGCCTGCCCGAGGAAACAGAAAAGGCATTCAGAAACGGATTCTACTTCACCGGCGATTTGGGAAGGATAGATGAGGAAGGCTATATATACATCACCGGACGAAAAAAGCTCTTCATAAACATCGGAGGCCATAAGGTAGACCCTCAGGAGGTAGAAAACGTATTACTAAGACATCCTCAGGTTAGAGAAGCGGTAGTGATAGGGGTAAAAGACGGTAAAGGAGAGGAGCTGGCAAAGGCGGTAATAGTAGCAAGTGAGAAGATAGAGGCTAAGGATATTTATGAATTCTGCCGAGGAAGGATTTCTGATTTCAAAATTCCCCGTATTATCGAATTCAGACAAGAGATTCCCAAAAGCCCCACCGGCAAGGTGCTGAGAGAGTATTTGAGGTAGTTGATAGTCTTAGTCAAGCTGTTCAACTACTTATGTTATGCGAATTTCACCCAATTACCAGTACTGAGTAGTGAGCTTGTCGAAGCGCTCATGGTTCGACGGAGTTTACCTTGAGCGTAGCCGAAAGGCTCACCATGATGGTTCGACTGCGCTCACCATGAAGGCAGAGCTAAAACTTACACCAACACCGTGCCCTTCACCCTGAGCGGAGACGAAGGGTGAACACTCCTTGCTTTAAATCATCCTTCGAGCCCCATCCGCAGGCTACAGGATGATTGGGTAAATGCTTGGAGAACGGCTTAGGGCATGGGCGCGTTTAGTGTGATAAAAGAGTTCTTGCTTCCAAATAGGTATAATTACAAACTAGATGAGCCAAGAGATCAAAAATAGGGTCAAAAAGGTTTTAATCAATAAATTCCTTCAGGACTTAAGACCAGAGTATATAAAAGACGATACCCCACTCATCGAGCTCGGTGTAGGGGTTGACTCCGTGGCTACGCTCGAACTTATAGTAGCACTGGAAGAAGAGTTTGAAATTGGCATCGACGAGAGCGAAATAAACCGGGAACTTCTCACAAACCTGACCAGTATTTCAGACTACATATCCGAGCGCATCCGGACAGGCTCTAGATAAAATCAAAAGGCTCAAGCCTTTCTCTTCCTTACCTCCCTCTCTCTCAGGTGAGTTTCCACTGATTTTATGAATTCCCTTCTCACCCGGTCGCTGGCTTTGCGAATAGGGGCCAGAACCATGTTCTCGTAGATCTCAGACGCAGTCGACTCCAACTTGGTATCACCGGTAGTGCGGGCAAGCCTGAGCATAGCTATTGAATTGTAGAATATCGATTTAAATAGTGCCCGCCTTGCCTCGTTTACTTTGAATTCTTCGAGCGCCTCCTGCGCTTCAAGAAGGGCGTAAAATCCAACGCCGCAAAATAGAGTAAGCAGCTTTTTTACCTCCTCTTGAGACATTCCCTCGATTATGTAAACTAGCGGCGCTTCGACTATTGACTCAAGCTCTTCCCTACTGCCGATGATATTGGCGAGCTGTTTTACCTTTTCGTCATCGGCCTTACTCAGAAGGTCCCTCAGAGCATCCCTTACGTATCCAAGGGCAAAGCTGTCCCGAATCTCATCTAGCGATAGCCCCTTGGATTTTAGTGCCTTTATTTGAGCGAGTTTGTCCAGAGCAGACTCTGGATAATAAAGCCTGGTTGCTTTTCCTCTCGTACCCTTGGCTTTCTTCCTTTTGGGTTTTGGGAATAGTCCGAGCCTTGTATAGAATCTGATTATACTCTTGGGGTCGCTGCCCAGGTCGATGTTTCTTTCTTTCGCTTTCTCGATAAGCTCTTCTAGTGTTATCTCTACCATAACCAAGATATTAAGCTTATCGTAAACCCTTTGTCAATCCATTTTCGACCAATGCTCGATAAAAGAGGAAAAAGATGTGATTTCGGCGAGTTATGCCTATTTACAGTTATTTGAAATACCTGAAGACAATTAATAAAAACGGGCGCTACCGAAAACCGTTTATCTCGGTTTGGTGCATACTTACCTAATCACCTGAAATAGAAAACGTCAAGCCTAAACCTCGTAATCAACCACCCTCCTCTCCAAACGCACTTCATTCACAAAGCTAACTATCTTCTGGTGTTCGGGATGCTTCTGGTAGGCTTCCAGGTCATTCAGGCTATCAAACTCTGAATATAGAACAACATCTGAGGCCGCTTCAGAATACTTTATGTTGATACCGACTTCGATGTGTTTTATCGCGCAAATTTTATCCCTAAGGGATTCAAGTTGTTCCTTTAGCTTTCTTGCATTTTCTTCTTTACCTACACCGTCGGCAGTCTCCTTAAGCCGCCACATTACTATGTGCTTTATCATATTTGTTCTCCCGTCGAGGATTTAGCAAGGCCGAGAAAATCGCCATGCTAAGCTCCCGTTATATTATCAGAAAAACACTGCTGTCTAAAATAATTAGAAACCAAAAATTCACACTAGTAAAACCAGGCCTTCAGATAGGAAAAAACGTCTTTTAAACTAGGTTCCCCTCCTTTGAGTTTGCTATGCAAGCGCCGTCCTAACCCTCTTCGTTGAAATATTCTTTGTACCCCTACTCACCCTTCGTCCTAGTTTATCCTGAGCCTGACGAAGGACTTCCTGGCAATGACCGGAATGAGGACGTTGTTTCTTACTAAGCACCGTCTTCCCTCCTCGTCATTGCGAGCGAAGCGAACCAATCTGTTATTTTGGACGGGTTTTCAGAAAGAATTTTGGCTGAAAACCCGAAGACGATTCCTCTGCCGCTATAAGGAATAAAGGATTAACTAAAACAAAAAGGGGATAAGCCTCTTCGTTCGTTTTTTATAGGAAGAATAATCGGTGAAATGACCGGAAAGAAGCTCTTCTTCGTAGCTAAGTTTGATTACAAGGTCAAAGAGTAAGATAAACCAGATAAAGAGCCTAAATTTCGAAAAGTGGTCGAGCACCAATGCAAGTGTCACCAAAAGAAGGGAGGAATACATGGGATGCCGGACATATTTGTAAGGACCTTCCGTAACCAGATTACTACCCTTCGGGACATCCGGAACGATGTTGAAGTGGCCGGGCCTCATTGTCCATACTGCCCAGACCCCGCTCAGTAAGCCCACTATTTCCAGGAAAAAATATGGCGAGTTTGAGGCAATCAAAGGGCCGGTCACGGCCAACATGACTAGGCAAACGAACTGGATTAAAACCAATGTAAGTGACTTCACGAGTCGGCTGCTTTCGCTATCTCCGCCATCAAACCTTCTTTAGCATGAACGTTAATTCGCTTAATGAACCCGGAAGAGCAGATTTCAGGCAGATTGCCTTATCCGGTTTAGCCTTTTACCCAATTCTCTATCTTCTCGGTGTACTCGCTCATGAGAAGGGAAGCCTGGTCAGGGGATTTTGCCTCGGTATACAGGTGAACAATCGACCTGTACTGATCCGGGAATATAAGAACCCAGGAGCCGTCAAAGGAAATTTTCACCCCGTCAAGAAATGTTGCATCCTTGCCAAGCGCCTCCTGGGAGGCCTTCCTCATCACCACGCCTTTTGATTCCCAGGGGCAGGGGACGGTGTGATGAAGGAAATTGACCCGAGGAATCCCTCTGGCCACCTCGGATAGTTTTACGTCAAGCTTGGCCATGAGCTCGAGCGTTTTCGCCAGGCTAAACATGCCGTCGTAGGCAATCTGAAACTCGCTGAATATAAACCGGCCGTCCGGGTAGCTGACTACTTTAACATCTCTATCCCTAACCGCTTCCGAAAGTGCTCTTATGCTGTTTTTGGTTCTTTTTACCTTGAACCCGTTTTCTCTGGCTACATCTTCAACGGGTGAAGGAATGAAAAGAGGAAGGGCAATGACGCCGGAATTCTCGGCCTTGATAATTAGCTGAAACACCAAGAAAAGTGAATCCATGTCCTTGTATATACGTCCGAGTTCATCCACCAAATATAGCCTCTCCGCCCAGGGGTCGAGCCAAAACCCGGCTGTTGCGCCGGTGGCCTTTACGATGTTTGAAAGAAGCCCGAGCGCTCGGTCCGGGTCGACCCCGCTTCCATGTTCAACAGTATATGCATTAAGGCTTATTACCTCGCACCCCAATTCACTGAGTATCGTAGAGAAGTATTCAGAAGACGGGCCAAACGAAAAGTCTACCACGATTCTAAATTTTTTTTCTTTTATAATCTCCCCCTTGATTGCGTTTACAAATCCCTCCTTGTAGTAGTCAACTATCCCGCTCTGGTCGGTAATCCTTCCAACCGCTCCTTCATAAACCCGGCGAAAGTCCTCCCGTTGAAATATTCTTTCAAAAGACTTCTCGAAGGATACAGACATCTCAAACCCGTTAGAATCGTAGAAAAGTATCTCGGTTACCTCCGGATTCTCCAGCGAGTATCTGAAGTAAACCCCTCCAACCTCACCAAAGGTCTGGAGCTTATAGCGGAGAATAGGAACGGGAATGGCCTTCAAATCCTTGACGTTGACCCCGGCGGAAAGAACACCGGCCACGAAAGCGCGTTTTATCATCCTGGGCGCGCGGTAAGTGTCCCTGCCCATCAAAACGGAGGAGCCTTTGGGTAGAAATGAGGCAAAGGCGGCACCCAGTTTTGCCGCAAACTCCGGGGTAAGCTCAAAGTTCGAGAGTCCGGTCACCTTTGATTCCTCGAATAGACTCCTTTTCCACCTTTCCCCCCAGATCAGGTTAGATGAAACTATGGCCCTGGATTCGACCTCCTTGCTCGGCCAGATCTTAACCCCCTCCCGTATAATCGCGCCGTCGCCGATCAAGCAGTTTTCAGACACTACCACCCCTGGTTCGATCTTTACCCCCTTTCCAATCTTCACGTTCGAGCATATCACACTGCCCTCGGTCTCAGAGTCCTCATCAATGTAGGTATTACTCCAGAGTATGCTACTTACTATCTTGGCACGTTGAAAAATTACCGAGTGGTCGCCGATAATCGAATCCTTTATCTGCGTTTTACCACTTATTTTTGTGCCCTCACCGATAATGACCGTTCCCAGAAGCTCTGCATCCTGAGCTATCTCTACGTCATTGCCGAGCCAGATGTCCTTACCGACGATATCTAACCTCCGGCCCGAGCCTTTCACCCTAACCTTACCGGCCAGGATATCCATATTAGCCTGGATGTAGGACGTAGCATCCCCCACGTCGCGCCAATAGCCTCTGAGTGAGTAACCGAAAAGCGGTTTCTCCTCGTTGAGTAGTCTCGGAAACAAGTCATGGCTGAAGTCAAAGGCCTGCTTCCCGGGAATAAAATCGAGAACCGCCGGGTCCATCACATAGATTCCGGCGTTTATCGAGTCGCTAAACACCTCGCCCCACCCCGGTTTTTCCAGGAATTTCACCACATTGCCCTCTTTATCGGTTATGACGATGCCAAATTGTAGTGGGTCCTTCACCGAGGTAAGCCCGATAGTTACCATGGCTTTTCTGCTCTTATGAAATTCAACCAAAGCACCCAAGTCAACATCGGTGAGAAGGTCGCCGCTGGTAATGATAAAGGGCTCGTCTCCCTTGAGATATTCAGACGCGAACTTGACCGCCCCGGCGGTTCCGTAATCCTCGGGCGGTATTACATGGGTTATTTTTACTCCGAACTTAACCCCATCCTGAAAGTAATTCCTTATAACCTCGGGCTGAAAATAGAGCAAAAATACGAGGTCATTTATGCCATGGTTTTTAAGAAGGTCGACTACGTGTTCCAGGATCGGTTTCCCGGCTAGCGGGAGCATAGGCTTGGGAAGAGAATAGGTCAGAGGCTTTATCCTTGTTCCAAAGCCCCCGGCTAAGACAACCGCTCTCATTCAGCTTTTCCCCTTTTAGTCAGAACTCTGTTTACCTCTCTCACCAACTCTTCCGGGTCGCTTGATTTTACGATATAGCTGTCGGCCAGCCAGGAGGTATAGTCGTTTTGGAAGGAGACATAGGCGGAACACAAGACCACCGGGATATCCGGGTATTCTCTGGTTATCCTTTGAAGAACGTCGAGGCCGCTTTCTGACCTTAGTTTAATATCCAATACAACGATATCCACCGGCTGATGACCGAGTATACCAAAGGCGTCTCTTGCCGATTCCGCCTCCAGTACCTCGTAGCCCTCCTCGCTCAACACCTCTTTATAAACGAGCCTTATGTTTGGCTCGTCATCCACTACCAAGATTCTTTTCATAATTAACCTCTTTTCCTAAAACCGGCAAGTTTATGACCACCTTGCACCCTTTTTCAATCTCGCATGAGACCACTATGTTACCTCCCATTTTCTCTATGATCTCCTTGGAGGTGTAGAGCCCGAGGCCGCTTCCAATGCTTTTGGTGGTGAAAAAGGGCTTGAATAGATTCCTCATCACCTCGTCCGAAATACCCGGTCCGGTATCTTTTATGGCAATGGAAACAAAGCCATTTTGTGCGGAAGTTTCTATGAAAAGTTCTCCACCCTCGGTCATTGCTTCCACCGCATTATTCACTATGTTCTCGATACAATTATAAAACTGATAATCGTTGCCTAAAACCGGTGGTATCTCCTTTGTGAGGTTTAGATGAAAGTTTATACCCTGAAGCTTCCCTTGGGTTTTCTTCTCCTGGTATAAGAGCTCGACTATTTTGTTGATATCGATAGGGGCATTATCCGAAATATATCTCGTTCTGATGAAATTCACAAAATCCTTGAGCGTCTTTTCTAGCTTATAGGCCTCCTCCAGAATAGAATCAGTGTACTTTGTGATCACCGAATCGGTTGTCCTTTTCTGTAAAACCCGGGCCAGTCCGGCTATGGCAATCACCGGGTTCTTGAAAGAATGAGTTAGTTGAAGCACCATCTCCCCGATAGATGCTTCCGCTCTAAGCTTCATTATGAGCTCCTGATGCTCTTTCAGTTTTAGGTTCGCCTCCTCCAGAGTCCCCACCTTTTCTTCGAGCTCCTCATAGGTCAGCCCCCTTTCCAGGGCTAGGGAAATCTCCGTGCCGAAAACCTCCATAGCCTTTAACTCCTCGTCTGACACCTCTTTTCTGGTGAGGAAATTATCGAGAAGTACAACCCCCAGAAGACGATTGAGATGAGAGAAAAAAGGAATCATCCAGAAAGGCGTGTCCCCATAAAAATCACGGAGCACCGGAGGAATCTTATCCTCCGGGGACACCCTCTGAATAGCCTCGGTCTCAAATGCCTTCTTGAAAAGTTCCTCATTAACGTCAAACTCCATTTTGTCCAGGATGTAGCTGAATTTTTCCTTTTCCCTCCTGAATATCTGCGGCGAGAATCTCAGGAGGTCGAGCACGGTAAGGTTCTTTTCCGATATTTCAGTCCATATCCTTACAGCCTCATCCATATTTCTAGGACCCAGCGCAAAATAACCCCGCAATTTCTTATTCCCGGAAAGAAGAACGATCGCTCGATTGAATCCGAAGCTTATTCCGGCGGTAAATGCCACCAGGCCCTTGTACAGTATCTCATCAACGTCCAGCACCAGTTTTAGCGAAGTGGAGAGGTGAACCAGCACATCGAACATCTCTTCTTTGATTTCTACTGACCTGCCGTAACTGTTTATCTTCTGCTCCTTTTTCAAGAACTCATCCAGAATCAGTGGGAAAACCTCAAACATAGCGCCTTTCTCGTCTGCCAGTTTTTTTAGGTCGCTCCTTAACTCATTACATTCGATACACTTTTCTCTGACCCGTCTTTCCAGGTCCCCGATAAGATATTCTTCTCCGGGTCTGATATAGGGACAAACCGAAGGGTCGTCTTTAATCATCCAGCAGTAATTTTCCCCAAACTTAGCCATTACCCGTGATCCTATAAAACAGGTTATCATTTTGCCAGGTCGCAAGCAAGGTTGATCGTTCATTTATGTAATCTTGAGCAGCGACTAGAACGTGCTTATAGGCATATATTCGTCGATTAAGGTCTCTGTAGTGAACGCATATATGCGTTCCAAATAAATCCATGTTAGTTTACATCAGCGCAGGCATCAAAAGTGGGGCATAACAATAAAAAGCTACGAATGGAAGAAATTTCATCTATCCCCGATAAAGGTTAGTAATGGGGAAACGGCGGTCTTTTCCGAAAGCCCTGGGGGTGATTTTGATGCCCGGAGGGGCCTGTCTACGCTTGTACTCGTTCAAGTCCACCATCTTGATTATTCGTTTTACGATATCGGCTTCAAACCCCATTGCCACTATCTCTCCCAGGCTCAAATCGTCTTCTACGTAGGCTTTAAGTATTGGGTCGAGTACTTCGTAGGACGGGAGGGAATCTGTATCCTTTTGATCAGGTCTAAGCTCGGCCGAAGGGGGCTTTTCCAAAACCGATTTGGGGATTACTTCCTTCCCCTTCCATCTGTTGTAAAACTCGGATATGCGGTAAACCATCGTTTTCGGCACGTCTTTGAGCACGGCGAACCCTCCGGCCATGTCCCCGTAGAGTGTGCAGTATCCGACGCTCATCTCGCTTTTATTTCCGGTAGTAAGAACGAGCCATCCAAACTTATTGGACAGCGCCATGAGTATATTCCCCCGAATCCTGGCCTGTATGTTCTCTTCGGTCACATCCTGCTTTTTACCCCGGAATACCGGGGAAAGTACTTCTAAGTAAGCGCTAAAAGCATTCTCAATCGGTATCGAAAGAAGCTCGATACCCAGGTTTTTAGCCAGCCCTTCAGCATCGGTGATGCTTCCCGAGGAACTGTACCTGGAGGGCATGGACACACCGATAACGTTTTCTCCTCCCAGAGCCTCAACAGCTATCACACCGACAAGCGATGAATCGACCCCCCCGCTCAGTCCGACCAAGACCTTCTTAAACCCGTTTTTTAAGATGTAATCGCGTGTCCCCAGAACCAGCGCACGAAATACCTCCTCTTCCCTATCCAAGAACTTTTCTACCTTTGGCGCAACTTGAGGAAGGGCCTTTTTCTTATTTTCCTTGGTAGAGACGACCCGGCGGGTCGTCTCTACATCGTTGATTTCTATTACCTCCACCCCTTCCGATTCAAGCCCCAGAACATATTTTTCCTTTCTCCTCCGCGGGTCATGGAGCCGCGAGCGAAAAACGTGGCTGATATTGATGTCGGCAACGAGTAATTCCTCCTTGAACCCGGAAGCCCGGGCTATTATGTCTCCCCTCTCCCCTATTAAAACGCTGTGTCCATCGAATACCAGCTCGTCCTGCCCGCCCACTAGGTTGCAAAAAGCCATTATCACCGAGTAATCGGACGCCCGGACTGAAAGCATTCGCTCTCTATAGCCGACCTTAGAGGCATAATATGGAGATGATGATATGTTCATGATTAACTGGGCATTCCCCAGCACTGCCTGCTCCCTGGTAGGGTCCCCGGGGTACCATATATCCTCGCAAATGTTCACCCCGAATATCAGGTTTCCGAGCTTATAAACCGGGGCACGGCTGCCCGCCTGGAAGTACCTGTCCTCATCAAAAACCCCGTAATTGGGGAGGTAACGCTTGTGATAGACATCGACTAACTCTTTGTTGTGTATTACTGCAGCGGCATTATATATGTCCTCATTTCTATCTACAAAGCCCACCACTACCGTTAGTGAATCGGTGGCCTTCCTGACCCTATCCAGGGCCTCCAAGTTGTCCTCTATGAAACTAGGCTTTAGCAACAGGTCTTCCGGCGGATAACCAGTAATAGCCAGTTCGGGAAATGCGAGAATATCTACCCCTAGATTCTTTGCGCTCTCAATATACTCCAGAATCTTTTTTAGATTACCTTCTAGATCCCCGACGCATACATCTATCTGTCCTAGCCCGATTCTGATGGTGTTAGCCATTTTTCTGGTTATATATTACTCGCAAAACCCTTATTTAGGAATATTTGTAGGGAACGCAGACCTCAAACTGAAATAATACTGCCCCAAATGTCATTTCGCAGAGAGAAATCTTAAATCGCTTAGTGGAGCTTATTCCTACGTCTTTCTCAGGACAGGCTCCGAGCAATGGCCCCAAGTTAAACCGAGAAATCTAGCGAGGTTCCTCTCCGCATGTCATCCCTGTCCCCGCTTAAACCGGGGACAGGGATCCAGAATTAAAACAATGGATTCCCGCTTGCGCGGGAATGACAAAAGAGCATGCTTCGACCCTTCGACTTTGCTCAGGGCTCAGCATGAGCGGATACTAGTCCGCTAAAATGATTAATGAAATCAAATCCCGTTCGTCCTGAGTCGATCCCCCGGTTTAACCGGGGGAAGGACGAACACCACTTATTTTAGATCATCCTTCGACAAGCTGTCATGAACGGGATTATCGAATGGTTGCCCACTAAACCAGTGTGGTCGAAGTATGAATTTTCGAGGTGTTCATTCTTCGCATGGATTCGGAATGAAATCTTGTGTCATCTGGCTTTACAGAGTTCAACATGTGTGCGACCGAAATGATCGTGTGTTAATGTAGTGGTACCCCCGTAGCAAGGAGGCTACAGGGAATTTACGAGTTAAAGTCCTCCCGTCGCTATGTAAACGACATTGGCCAAAAAATGAAATATTATGTTTGCCCAAAGCGTTCCGGAGATGAGATACATGTAGCCCATGACCAAAGATGGGAAAAAAGTGAGCAGGTTTTCAACGTATCCGGCGCCGCTACACCCAAAGCCCATACACCTCACCGCCAGGTGTCCAATGGCAAACAGGAGGCTGACCATAAGTATTGCCTTTAAATTGTTTCCCATCTCCTCCTGAAGATATCCACGAAAAAATACCTCCTCCGGCACGGAAACAAGGAGGAGGTGTTGAATGATGACCAGATAGGGAACATTATCCAAACGAAACGTTTTATCAAAAACAGCTAAGACCAAGAGCAAGTATAGGGAAAGGATGATAACCGATAGGACAACCCCGATAAGCACACCGCGTAGGTTCCATCTCAGTCCTTTGACTTCGCTCTTCATCACAAAAGGCACCCCGAACATCAGGAGGGCAGCCAGGGGAAAAACGGAGTCGGGGGAGAGAAACTTTGCCATTAAAGCTATTATGAGCATAACCACCAAGTAAGCGGTAAGGGACGCAAAGTACCGTCCGAAATTCAATCTATAGGTCATGGAATATAATCCAAAGGGAAACCATCCGACTCGAATGGACTAAAATACACAAGTTAAGTAGACAGGTCAATTTTATGAAACTTCCCCAATCACTTATTGCTTGATTAAAACAATGATAAAATAGAAGGGCTTTCTCGCCTTGCTTGAGTGAAATGGAAAACCGAAATTCCCTCTGGAAGTTGGTCTGCCTTGTAATTCTTCTAACGGTCGGGACTTTTTTATTTTCCTACGTCGCTTATGTACTTGACCGGAACGTCTTTCCATCATCATTGATCGATTTATGGAACCGCTGGGACACGGCTCATTACCTGGACATTGCGGAGAGGGGATACTCAGACATCAGAATTAGCGAGAGGCATCTACGCATAGTATTTTTCCCATTCTACCCGCTTTTAATAAAGCTCTTTGCGCTGGTATTCCAGAATTACCTGTTTTCCGCCCTGCTGGTTTCAAACCTTTCATATGTTATCGCCTCTATCTATCTCTACAAACTGGCTTCAGTCGACTATCCGGAGGAAGCTTCATTGAGAGCGGTATTCTTCTTCTCTATATTTCCTACCGCCTATTTTTTGCACGCAGGCTATACCGAAGGCACTTACCTGGCCCTGACAATCTCAAGCTTTTATTACGCCAGGAAAGAAAGGTGGTGGCTTTCATGTACTATAGGGATGATGGCCACGGCGACCAGAATCACCGGAATAGTCCTGGTCCCCGCTCTTTTAGCAGAATACCTGGCCCAGAAGGAGTTTAAGATAAGGAACCTGGGAAAAGATGTCTTATGGCTAGCACTTGTCCCCATCGGTTTTCTGTCTTATTTGACGCTCAACTATTTGGTTTATGACTACCCTTTAAAATTCCTTGAGTTTCAGAGGGAGCACTGGCATGAAAAGGCGGTATTTCCCTGGCAAGGATTTCTGGGTGCGTGGGAAGGTATATGGAGGGTCAAAGCATCCGCCATGACCATCTATGGCTGGGCTCAGGTTATAAGCGCCATACTCGGGCTCCTTTTCACGGTTTATTCATTTTTTTATTTTCGAATCTCTTACTCGATCTATATGCTCCTTACCTTGCTCATTGTGACGTCAGCCTCTTTCTGGATAAGCCTGCCCCGTTTTGTAGTCACTATGTTTCCTATGTTCATTGCTTTCTCCCTGGTCGGCAAACGTGAAGAGGTTAATTACATTATTGTCTTTCTTTCAATTCTTTTTTACGGCTTATTCCTGGCTCTTTTCGTTCAAGGAAGATGGGCCTTTTAATCCCCGTAAAATTAATGTTTAAACCGAGATTAAGAAACTAGAAAATACGCCTGGAAACCTCAGGACACAACAGCTTTTGTAATACGTAGAATTTTAATATAAATTAATCAGTTAAAAATCTTCCCTGCTGTGGAATTGGTGAAACTCCGGTCACTTCTAAAAAAACATCATAGCATTTTCGTGGCTATTTCTTTTTTCATAATCACCTTCATCGTTTATTTCATCACCGGCGAGGAACAACCCACTCCATACAACAATTTTGTCCGCCTGGCCGATGCCTTCCTGCACGGCAGACTGCATCTAACCGAGAACGTAAAATGGCTGGAATTGGCTCTGGTGGATGGGAGATATTATGTCGTTCCACCCCCTATGCCGGCGATCCTCCTTTTGCCCCTCGTGGCTTTTTTCGGGCTGTCCACCAATCAGACCATAGCCTCGGTATTCCTGGGCAGCTTGAATGTCTCTTTGGCATTTTTAGTCGCCCGGGAGCTAAGCAAGAACCGGAGCATTCAGCTATGGGCCACGGCGATGTTCGGATTCGGCACCATACACTGGTGGCTTGCCGCCACCGGGTCGGTCTGGCTTTTCTCCCAAGTTACATCAGTGACTTTTCTCCTCCTGGCGATATATGCCACACTCAGGAATAAACATCTCTTTTTAGTCGGTATTTTACTGGGGGCCTCCTTTTGGTCCCGCTTACCCACCGTTTTTTCACTGCCTTTTTTTATAGTTATGTTCGTCGATAAATGGATTGAAAACCCTAATGGAGCCCCGGTCATTAGCAGGATTAAGGTAAAGCCGTTAATTCATCTCGGATTGGGACTCAGCATATTTGTATTTTTAAACTTTCTTTACAACTACCTCCGGTTCAGCACACCCCTGGACGTTTCTTATTACTTGATTCCAGGAGTGCTCGAAGAAATCTGGTATAGGGAAGGTATCTTCGATATCAGTTATATCCCTCGTCATTTAAAAGCGATGTTCTGGGAATTTCCTATTTTTCTCTCCGCACCTCCTTACGTAATGCCGTCCTGGTCTGGACTGGCCATCTGGATTACCACTCCGGCCTTTATCTACGCCCTATTTGCCGGGATAAGAAATAGACTAGCTCTCGGATGCTGGCTCTCCATAATACCTATTGCGCTAGTTTTATTCATGCACGGTACCTGGGGCTTCTCTCAGTTTGGTTATAGGTTTGCAGTCGACTTCTACCCGTTCTTATACCTCCTAACGGTGAAAGGCATGGGTGATAGAATTAGGTGGCACCACCGGATACTTATCACTCTAGGTGTACTGGTAAATCTCTGCGGGGTGCTCTGGGTCAACAAGTTCGGATGGGTGAGATACTAGCGTCGTTTTTTCTCATTTCTTGAAAACTATGAACTTATAGCCCCAGAAGTTCCAGAGGACCGAAATCAAGGTTGCCGAAAACGCCCCGATATTTGCCCAGAGCCTCGGAGATATATGGCCAGGCGGCTCGATTACGTTCACGATGAATGAGGCAACGGCGACGTTAATGACGAACCCGACGCCGCTAACGGCGACAAAATGAAAGAACTGTTTACCCATCCGGTGCGTTTCAAGACTCTTGAATGTCCAGAACTTATTCCATAAATAGCTGTTTATCACCCCGGCCATGAAAGATACGGCCTTGAATACCGAATAAAGATGGCCCCTTTCTATGTCGGTGAGAAACATTAGAAGGTTCAGGGTGCCAAAATCGACAGCGGTGTTTGATAGCCCTATGGCAATGAATTTCCCAAACTGGAAGATAGAAGGACGCCTCCTTCCCAGACGAAACGTCCCGTAAACCCCGACCACAGCTAGGGCGGGGATGAACAGTAATATCATCCACCTAGCATTTACTATAAGCTGGAGTAGAGGGACATCGCGCTCTAAATTCTTCAGAATTAAAAGCAGAAACACCGCTACCGTCTCCCCGGCTATAACGCTGATAACGATGTCCGATCTTTTGAAGTAGTTTGTCAAAGTGAACGGGTAGAAACAAAAACTATCATCTTTTTTAAAAGCCGATCATTGCGCTAACTATCTCCAACCCTTTATCCATATAAAACGGCCGAGCGAACTATCCGGTATTGGCACCCCGGCCAGTATCGGGTAGAAATAGACGAAGGTGCCGAAAGCAGCAGCTAGATAAATAAGAACGAACACCCTTCCGTATGGCCATTTTCCCCAGAGTTGGTCGAGGAAGTAGGTAATTGTGAGGATAAGAAAGGGAAGCGATGGAAGGAAGTGATAAAGAAAACTAAGCTTTCTCGGAGAGACTGCCCATGGAAGCCAGTAGGCCAGCACGCTTAAGAGCGCAAAGGCTAGCGCGGGCAATTCCTTACGTATTACCTCGACTATACCCAGTATAAAAAATACGCATCCGGTCCACCAGATAAAGGGGTTTCCCAGGGCATAGATATATTCATGCCGGCCGCCCTCGGATGAACCCAAATGTAAATAAACGGACCTTAGGAGCAGTGGCCAATTCCACCAGGGAGATGAATAGGGATGCGTCGCATTAAGCCCTTTATGATAGCCATACATGCTACCTTGAAGAGAGATGAAATCGCCCACCGAGTTTCCATGAAGGAAAAAAGGAATATAGGTGGCAATATACACGACCGCCGGAACCAGCACAAAAGCAATCAATACCGGGGGAAGCGCTTTTAAGCCTAGCGTGAAGTAAGAGTCCTTTCTTCCATCCGGAGAGCGGGCTTTCGTGTATAGGATAAGACCGAATGCAACCGCTCCCAAAAATTCCAGTGCATAAACGCCGTTCCATTTTACGGAAATTGCCGCCCCACAAAAAAACCCGGTCAGCAAGAGAAAAAGTCCTCTTTTAGCCCGGGCAAACTTCACCAGGAATAAAGAGGAAGCGAGAATAAAACTCATCAGAAAAATATCCACCATCGCAATCCTGCTCAGCACAAAAATGAAGGAGTCGCACGTGAATAAAAAAGCAGAGATGAGCCCCGCCCTTTTGCTGTTGAAAAGCTCTTTTCCCAGAAGATAGATTATCAGCGTTCCCAGCCCGCCGAAGAAGGCCTGGAAAAAACGCCATCCAAATGTATTATCGCCGAATATCAAGATTCCTAGGGCGCTCAACTCCTTTCCCAGCGGAGGATGGGTCCATTCATAAGCAAAGCCCTTAGGCGCCTTATGCCACGACTCCCATCCTGCTCTGTTTCCCTTGGCCATCTCCTGCGCGGTAAAAGCAAAGTATATTTCGTCAAAATAGTGCTTTTTAGGGGCTTCCAGGCGATAGAGCTTAATCCCGAGGCTAAAAACAACCAGACAGAAAAGGGCAATCTCCACTTTTTTACTAACCAAATATTTCATCTTCTTTCAGTAGCACCCGTTCCCCTCCTGTAGAGTGTGAGACTATCTCTCACAAAATCGAGAAGTACAAGGAAAAAAATGACCAGCAGCAAAAGAACTATACCAGGAATAAAGGGCTTGAGTGTAGATGCAGGAACGATTAGATACGGCCTAGCGCTCTCCATAACCCGAGGTGCTAATTCTATGTAGGCATAAAACAGGTTGAACGTATAGGCAAGGGATACAGCCAAGTAGAAGAACCAGTATCTTCTCGAGCGGAAAGCTATCATGGCAAAAAACGCAACTGCAGGAAGAAAGTGCCTTTCGTGAACACGGGTGACAAAAAGAAAGAGCGCAAAGAGTACCAGGGTAACGGCAGAAAACGTATATATGGTCAGCCCGGCGCCGTCCATGGAGAGATAGCCTTTTTTAGAGGGGTGTATCTCATGGCCTGGCTTAAATTTGGCTATGAGAAGGGAAAAAAAGAGCAAGCTAAAAATGAGAGCGTAGAAAAGGCAAAATAGAATAGTCCCCCACCTCTGGTAGGTGATGCCCAGGAACCTTATCTGGTCGCTCTTCCACATGGCCAGCATACCCCAGAGATTAAAGGCGTTGAGTGAAGTAAACTGGTAATGGTCGTACGCCGTAAAGAACCTCTCCTTGACCAGAATAACCGGATTCATGAAGATGGAGGTAAAGCCACCGCCTGACAATCCATCACAGACAAAAGGCATCGCCAGGATAAGAACCGTGGCTGCAAAAGCGGCAAAAAAGCCAAGCCCGGGACCGTAAGCCCTCGCCGCTGACGCACCCTCTTTTCTCCGCTCGATAACATACCATATCACAAAAAGGCCAAGTACCGGGAGAACAACCAAACTCTGTGGTTTTATCATGAAAGCAATACCGGCAAACACGGCGGATGGAATCAGATAACCCCACAATCCTAGCAGAACGGAGAGGAGAAGGGGCAAGGCATGGACAGAATCAACCTGCCCCCAAAAAGTAGAATTAGAGAGGGAAGCCGGGTTGAAGAAATAGGCGAGCGCTGCCAAGCTGGCAGTCCTTAAACTGGTGATCCTGCCGAGAGTCAAATATATGAGTACGGAGATACCCAGGTCCGATATGTTTGACGGAAGTTTGAAAAGAATTTCATCCGGCAGTTTTGGGAAGGCCCGGTTTACCCCTTCCAGTAATCGAAGCACGTATAGATATCCGGGCATATAATCACACCAGTACCGGTCGTAGAACTGGGAGAAACCAACCTTGGAGATTCCAGCGGCCCACCATTTCCAAGTCTCGAAATCACCCTTGTAGGTCCAGTATTGGGAAAGAAAAACCCTTAGAGCAAATCCAACGATGAGTAGTAAAGAGAGCAAAAAAAGCGTCGGCCGTGGACTTCCTTTATTCCCTGAGTTCATTTCTAAGCTTCCAGCATTCTCTGAACATTCTGAGTATTACCCGAATATTGGCACCGGTTTGCCTGCCAAATTTACGGGGAAAGTGCCTCACCGGTACCTCTTTTATCGAAAACCCCTTTCTTTTCCACTTGATTATCAACTCGGCGCTGAAGAGCGCCCCGCCGGATTTTATGGGCTTTACCGCTTCATAAGCCCTCCGGGGAAACATCTTAAACGCACAATCCATGTCCTTCATTCTTAAGCCGAATAAAAGTTCTACGTAAAGATGATAGAGCCAGGTGTTTAAAGAGCGAATAGCCGGGTCGGCTCGTTTTTCCCTGTAGCCTACTATGATATCGAAGGTGTTAATGAATGGAATAAAGCGTTCTATGTCGCTTATGTCAAACTGTCCGTCACTATCCATGAGGAAAAGGTAATCTAGAGACGCCCTATCGAATCCACTACGAAGGGCGGCGCCGTAACCGGAGTTTTTTGCATGATTCACCAGGATTATTTTTGGATTAGTAATGGCAAGCTCTTCTACGATTTCGCCGGTTCCATCTGTTGAGCCGTCATTTACCACTATGACCTCATAGTCTTTAAAGTTCTTCTCCACATAGGAAACCGCTTCCGTGACCGTTTTTTTGATATTCTTCGCCTCGTTATAGGCGGGAAGCACCACTGATAAGGAGAGAGGATTTTTCATGGACTATCAATTAAAAACAATAAACCTCTATTAGCCGACACTCTTTTTGACTTCAGGAGACAACTTTGGGATAAAGAGAGAGTGTATATGTTAATTCAAATCCAGGAAATCGCACTGGTCTTCAAAAAGGACAAACCGGCGACCGCCCTGCACGTCTAAATTAGAGAACTCGCAAACTGCTCCACTGGTCCAATCAACCCTTAAATCGGCTTGCGTAGCCTCGCCCACGCCAAAATGAAGCGGAAGCATGTCCTGCTCACAACAACCTTTTCCCCCGGAAACCTCCCTTATATTCATCCTGCCCGACGTTGATACCCGCACCCTTGTCCCAATCGCCGAGGTATTTGTGAGGACACCGTCGCCAATAAGCTCGATTATGATAAAGTTATTGGAATTCCCACTGCTTTCCATGAGAGCAATTCCTATATGGCCGTTCAAGAAGACGTCCATAAACCCGTCGTTGTTGTAATCGCCCCAGGGTGCGGCGAAAACGTCCAGGGGAAAATCCAATCCGACTTCGGGCGCTACATCGGCAAATCTCATATTTCCTAGGTTTCTAAACAACCTGCTAGGACTAGTGTGGTTTGTGGTAAATAAGTCGATTCGACCGTCCGCATCAAAATCCACCCAAGCACAGGTCCTGGCATCCCCAACATCCCCGGTTCCGGTCTCTGAAGTTACGTCGGTGAAGGTCCCGTCTCCGTTATTCCGGTATAGGGCATTTCTCGACGATGAAATATTGCCCACATATAGGTCTAAGAAGCCGTCACCGTTGAAGTCCCCTACACAGGCGGAAACGGAATTCCAATCCGGGTCGCCCCCTAAACCGGCCGTATCAGTAACATCAGTAAACCTTCCGTCTCCGTTATTACTGTAAAAAGTGTTTACGCCGTCGTTTGCCAAAAAGAGGTCCGGAAATCCGTCGTTGTTGAAATCAAACCATATTGCCGAATTGGTGAAAAGGAACTCCCCAAGCCCGCTTTCCGTAGATACCTCGCTGAATGCTCCATCCCCTTCGTTCCGGTAAAGAAAGGATACGCCGATATTCGCTTGAAAGAGATCCACAAATCCATCGCCATCGTAGTCGGACCACACGGTATGGCTTGTTATCCCGCCCTCCTCGGTTATTCCGGCTTCCACGGACACATCTTCAAAAAAGCCTCCATCGATGTTCCGGTAAAGTATGGGCGGCTCATTCACCTGTATAGTTCCGACAACCAGGTCTAACCGGCCGTCGTTGTCATAATCCGCCCAGGCTGCACTCCTCAGGGGTAAATCGAAAATACCGGCAGGCATGGTTACATCAACAAACGAACCGCCGGAGTTTTTGAAAAGAAAGGAGTTGGGAGGTCTGGAATCGGTATTCGCTACAAATAAATCCTGTCTGCCGTCCCCGTCGAAGTCTCCCCAGGCAGCGGTCTGACCAAGATTACCCACATCGCCTATTCCTACCTCCTGAATGACATTCAAAAATTCCGGCAGTATAACCGGACCACCGGAGGAATCTCCCGACTCATTGCAGGACCATAAATAAAATGCCAGGAAGATAATGAAAAGAACTATCGTGAATAATGTAGTGCGGTCGTGCAAACGTGTACCCTCCTTATCATTTAGAGAAGCGAGTTGTAGTAGGGGCACGCTGCAGCGTGCCCCTACAAAAGAAATTTTATCAAGGTACTTACTTCGAGTATGGTCGATTCTCTCAATAGAGGTTCCTCGAAGCGATCTGCAATGACAGTCTCCAATATGCATGTCAGCCAATTGAACTGGTATATTACCCCCACTCCTGTCCAAAATGTTTAGAAACTACCGGTTCACACTCATAAAACAAGTCCTCTAGATAGATAAAAACATTTTTTAATTAGGTCCACTCTTTTATGTTTGCTATGTGAACGCTGTACAAATCATATCCGTTCAAACAGCCTCTACTTCCTTCCCCCTTGATGGGGGAAGGTTAGGATAGGGGTGAATGGAAATAAGCTCCCCCCACCTTAATCCTCCCCCAGCAAGGGGGGAGGAGAAAGAAGGTGGTTACTTCTCCTTTGTCCATTATTGAAGTCCTTTGATTACCATCAGGCCAACTCCGACAATCAATCTCATATTTTGAGAAGTTTGATATTACCCCTTTTTCAGATTCTCCAAGAGCAGGTCGGCCGCTCTGAGACTGAGAGCCTCTATGGTTAGAGATGGTGCATCACCACCGCCCGAAGAAGGGAAAACGCTAGCGTCGGTAACTAGCAAATTGTCAACCTCATGGCTTCTTAGGTCCGAACCCACAACCGATGTCTCCGGGTTCTTTCCCATCCGGCATGTGCCGAACACGTGCGTTGCATTGAAAAAGTCATAGGCAGAGGACTCCTCCACTATCTCTTCGGCACCCGATGCTCTCAAAATCTCCTTGGACGTTTTGGCCATGGCATCCATTATCTTAAGCTCCGGGTCCTCGAGGAACGACTGTATCTTGGCAACAGGCACTCCAAACTCATCCTTGACCGTTTCGCTGACGGTGACAAACGTGTCTTTGTTGGGGAGAAATTCCCCGATCCCGCCCATGCTGACAGCGTGGCCAAACCATTTTTCTATTCCTTTCACAAACTCTTCTCCCCAGCCTTCTTGATAACGAAGTGCATAGTTCACCGGACCTACCGCGCTGCCGACTGTGGCGAATAGCCTGAAGCCACCCTTAAAGCCCAGCTCCTTGCTAGGCTCATTCCATTTCCATATTACGCCGTCTATCGGGATTCCCCTGTATGAATCAAGCCTCTCCGGGTGAAAAGCCACCACCTGGTAAAAAACCGTTTCCATGAAATTTTTGCCCACAACCCCATTTCCGCTCAGTCCCGAATTCAGGAGCAGCCTGGGAGTCTCCACCGCTCCGCAGGCAACAGCAATGTAATCCCCTTCCACAAACTGCTCCTTTCCGTCTCTATCACGGTATAAAACCCCTTTAGCCCTCTTCCGGCCATTCTTTTTTTCCACTTCGATCCTTGATACAAAGGAATTTGTAAGAATCTCGCATCTTCCAGTATTCTCGGCAAGGGGAACAAAAGTAACATCCACAGTTCCTTTATCCTTTCTCGGACATCCCCAGACGCACCCATTGCAATAATTACAGGGCGGAGTTTCACGGTATGGAATAGAGAGGATAGCCACCGAATTAGGCAAAAGCTCGAGGCCCAGTTCTTTGCAGCCCTTCCCAATGACCTGACTAGCATAGCTCAATTTGTGAGGGGGAAGAGGGTAGGAAACGCTGCGCGGTCTTCCCGGTATCTCCTCCGGCCCGGCAACGCCTAATATCTTTTCCACTTCTGAATAATAAGGCTCTATATCCTCGTAACTTACCGGCCAGTCCTCGGCTACACCGAAAAGGCTCTTCATCCGAAACGCGCTGGGATGGAGACGATGGGCCTCACCCTGGAAGTGAAGCGTGGTTCCACCCACTCCAAGAACGTGTTGGTACCGATGGTACACCCTCTCGCTGGAAGGATTAAGCTTTCCGGAGGCTTTATTCCAAGATTTCAGTTGAGCGTATTTTTCATCAAGGCTTTGACTCTTACCAAAGTCCAGCCGAAGCTTTTTCCGGTAGGGGAAACCACTTTTTTCCCAATCATCCTTAGTTAATGGATAGTCCTTATGGGGATCATATCGGTCTCCGGTCTCGAGCACCAGCACGTTCATGCCTTTTGAAGCGAGCCGCCAGGCAAACGGCGCCCCGCCCGGACCAGACCCTATGACAATACAATCGTATTTCTTATTTTTCTGAGACATTAATAATTAACCATATAACCTTTCTTAAGATTAAGTGTACAGTTATCCGCTCATTCTGAGCTTGTCGAAGAATGCCTATTCCCAACTAGAAGAACAAGGACGCCCTTGTTTCTAAACATTCACAATTTGTTAGTAAAGATAGTGTAATATTTGAGCGGTTAATATAATTAAACTGTTGAACTATGTCAATTATTCAGTTAGATTGTTTGCTTAAAAAAATCGACGACTTTAGCGGAGGAGTTAAGAACATGAGAAAAGTTTTTCCTTTGTTGCTGTTGATTGCCCTCATCAATGTTTCATGCACCCAATCGGAGAAAAAAGAGGAAACCAAAAAAGACGCTACTAAGACAGAAGTGACCACTGCTGACAAAGAAGAAAGCGGCACTGGTAAGAAAGTGGTAGCCCGAGTGAATGGAAAACCGATATACCAAGAAGACTTAAAAGGAAGACCACTGAGAATGGTCATAAATGAAGAGATCCTCTACCAGGAGGGATTAAAACAGGGGCTGGATAAACGATTTCAAGGGGAAATAGATGACTACAAGAAGAGGGTCATAGCGGAAACAGTGAAAAGGGAGCTTTTGAGTGAGCTGCCCAAGGCTAAAGAAATAGAAGTGACCGAAGAGCAGATTAGGAATTACTACGAAAAACACCCGGACAAATACACATTCATAAGTGTAAAAGAGATATCCCTTCCGGATAAAACCACTGCGGAGGAAGTTCGCAAGAAACTACTGGCTGGAGAAGACCCGGCAAAAATAAAATCAGAACTGGGTGAAAAGGCCGTGGTTAAGGACCTGAAATTTGGCAAGATGCATTATAAAAAGTTTGATAAGATAGAAGTGGGTACTATAAGCGAAATCATAGAGGACGGGGGCCAATTTAAAATCTTACAAATTACCGATGTGAGGCAAGTCCCTCTTCAGAAGGTAAGCAATGCCATAAAGCACCGCATAATAGCGAGAAAGACGGGCAAGATGATCCAAGAGAAGGTCGATGAAATGAAGAAGGAGAACAACATCAAGGTGGAGATTATCGCTGAACAAGAGGAGATTATCGAAGAGGATGAATCCGAGTAGGAGAAACTTTATAAAAACCATCGCCGTCGGAATGCTGGGAAAGGGCTTAATATCAAGCTTCCCTTTTCAAGCATTCGGAGAAACGGAAAAATTCGAAGATGGATTCGAGATACAAAAAGGGTTTAAGGTATTCAACAGAGAAACACAAAAAAGCATGGAGGCGCTGGCAGACACCCTGGTCCCCGGGGCAAAGAAGTTGGGGATAAAGCGAATATTCATGGATAATATTTCAAAAGACCCGGGAGCGGCGGGCTTTTTCGATGCCGGATTCTGGAACCTGGATACCATCTCCAAGACCAAGTTCAAAAAGCCATTTTACGCACTGGAGAAGAAAGAAGAGAAAGAGGAAGTTATAAATCACGTCAGCGTAAAGAACAGGACCTTTTTCAAGCAGTTTCGTGAAACGATAATAAACCTGTATTACACACATCCTGAAGTGTGGAAGAAACTCTCTTATAATGGTCCTCCCCAGCCGAGGGGGTTTATGGATTATGCTTCTCCGCCTAAAGTGTCAGGCGGGTAGGCAATAAGACAACATAAAATTATAGTAACTTTAGAGTAACTTCCGACGATCATTCACCAAATCCTAATATAGCCCCGTTTCAGCCCTCTCACTGTCATTTCAACCGAAGGGAGAAATCCTAAAATAATGAAAATTTTTAAGATTCCTCACATTCGTTCGGAATGACAAAAAGAGCAAACTCCTTCACTCTAGTTTATCCTGAGTAGAGTCCAAGGGCTCAGGACAAGCTCCTGAGCCGGATTCCCCGGTTAAACCGTGGGAAGGACGAACACCCTTCTTACTAAACAAAAGACCGTGCTTCGACCCTTCGACGATGCTCAGGGCTTCAGCATGAGCGGATTTTCATCCGCTGATATGATTAATAAAAGACGTTTGTCCTGAGCCTTGATCACCCGGTTTAACCGGAATCCTCTCCGCATGTCATCCCCGAATGTTCCCCGCTAAACCTTGTATCCGAAAGTATTAATCGGATAACATGCGGGGACAAGCTTTATCGGGTATCCATTTTTTGAAAAACTGGATTCCCGCTTGCGCGGGAATGACAGATTGGCAGATTATAGGAATGACGAAATTCCTCAACATGAGTGGATTGACTTCCGCTGGGGATGAGAAATAAAAAAATCCGTCTGCCCCGGGTCCCCAGCCAAAGGGTGAACACTCGGGTGTCATTGCGAGGACCCTGAGCAAAGCGAAGGGGGCGAAGCAATCCGTTAGATCCTTCGCTACTCCTTCGCTACCGCTCAGGACATGGCTCAGGATGACTTTGTGTGAGATTGCCACGCCACCAAAAAAACGGCGGCTCGCAATGACACCTCCGTGTCCGGGCAAAAGCGATAGATGGGAAAGAGAGATAAAACCCGTTCGTCCTGAGTAGTGAGCCCGTCGATAACTCCGTTCGTCCAGCGCAACCGAGAGGCTCATGGTTCGACGGAGTTTATGCTGAGCTTGACGAAGCACTCACCATGAAGGAAGGGACAAGCTCGACGCAATACCATACCCTTCACCCTGGAGCGGAGACGAAGGGTGAACACTCGGGTGTCATTGCGTCGGGATCTGGGGAGCGATCAGGAGGGAAGAAAATCAGGGAACCACATAGCTCGCAATGACGGCATAGTAAGCAATTATTCCAGGGATACGAAGTAATGAGCGATATATAATCCGCTAAGCATCTCAAGACCGGGTAACACAACCAATCTTCAATTAATCACCACTCACATACCTCGATCAATTCCAGGGTCTCGTTTATAACCCGGTCTATATTCATCCTTTGCTCGTACGCCTCTACATGCGACAGGCGGGGTTTGATTTTAGGACTCGGGGCTATAATGGAACAACAGTCCTTGTAAGGCCTAATAGATATGTCGTAAGTGCCTATTTGCCTCGCTAGACGAACGATTTCCCCCTTATCGAAGGAAATTAGGGGCTGTAAGACAGGCAAGGAGACCGCATTCCCGGTTAAATTCAGGTTTTCGATAGTTTGAGATGCCACCTGCCCCAGGCTGTCACCGGTGACAAGCGCCTGTAACCCCCATTCCCTGGCCACCCTCTCGGCCACCCTGGCAATGAACCTCCTGAATAGGATTAGTTCATAGCCCGGACCAACCCTATTTTTCATGAGAGCTACCTGAAACAGCTTATAGGGAGCCAGAAAAACCCTGGATTCAAATTGGTATTTGTTGATAGCCAAGACCAAATCGGCAATTTTGGTTTTAGCCACTGCCTGGTTATTGGAAAAAACATGAAAGTGGATAAAATCCACGTTACATCCCCTCTTCATGATTAAATAAGAGGCGACGGGTGAGTCTATCCCCCCTGATAAGAGACCTAAGACCCTACCGCTCACCCCTACGGGCAATCCGCCTAATCCTTCTACCTTCTGGAAATGGACAAAAACCTCGTCGGCGATCTCTACATAAATAGGAAGCTCCGGATTCTTAAGACTCACCTCGAGCTTATATTTTCTAACTATCTCCTCGCCTATATCTTTCGCTACCTCCATAGAGGTATAGGGAAACTTTTTATCCACCCTTTTTACAAATATCCCGAAAGTGGGATCCCCATTTATTCTTTCTCCCGTTTTTTCTATTATCAATTCCTTTATCTCTTTTAGGTCTTTTTTAACTCTATATGACGGGGCGAACCAGGATATACCAAAAACATTATTTAACGAATCCGAATCTCCGTCCTCCACTAATAGGCGCCCCTCGAACCTTCCGACCTTTCCACCGGTAGCCTTTTTAATATTCTCTATGAGTTTGTTTTCGAATAATCTCCGGTTCTTACCCTTGAGGGCAAGCTCACCGTAGTGCACCAGGATTGACATGATTTTAGAGAATTGTAATTAATCGGTTTTAAAAAGCCATAGGGTAAACGTCCGGGTTTTCTTCATCCGATTCCCATTTTAGGGGGTTATTAGCGATATACTCTCTGATCTCATTTAATTCATCTTCGTTTCGGATGATGCGTTCGTAATAATTACGTTGCCATATACGGAAACCGGAGGTACCACGCATTATATTTATTCGTTTTGTTGCAGAGGATTTAAAACCTGCAATAAACGCCCCTATTGATCTCGGCTTGGGTCCCTTAGGTAGGGGCGACCGGCCGGTCGCCCCTACATTTGATTCTCTAATTATAACAATACCGTGTAGATGATTTGGCATTACAACAAACTCATCTAATTCGATTTCTTTTCGTAATTGAACTGAACGGATCCATTCATCACTCACAAGAAAACCGATTTCATTCAAAAACATTCGACCTTCAACAATATCACCAAAAGGCATTCCCGGTCACGCGTACATATCGTTACAAAATACGCTCCTGGTTGAGAATAATCATAATCTTTTAATCTAATAGACCTACGCTGATGTCTATCAGGATCATAACTCATCTTTAACATTCCCCCTGTGAAATAAAATTAGACCTTCACCCAATCGGTAATAAAATAATCTCTTAGGGCAAATAAAAAAGCCAGAGAGACAAAATTAGCCTCACTGGCTTTAGTTTTCAACGCTTATATAAAATATGTAGGGGTTCGAAATTTTGAACCCCTACAGGTCACGCTTGTTTACTTATTGTCCTTTCTATTTCTTCTTCTCAGTGCGCTGAGACCGAATGCAAACGCTACCGGTACCAGAGGTATCAGTATGTTAGCCATAGCCGTTCCAACACTGACCGGTCCAGCTATCGCACATCCGCCGCCGCCATCACCATCAGGTGTTGGTGTCGGTGTCGGTGTAACTATCACGCAGAAACCACCTTCCACATCACATACCGTACCTTCGGGGCAATCAGCATCGGATGTACATGGTATAAGCTCGCAAGTACCCGCTACTGCACCCTCACATACCTCACCCTCGGGGCAATCAGCATCGGATGTACACGGGTCGCCGGAAACATCGCATGCTCCAACTTGTCCGCCAGCGCAGAACTCATTCAAGGCACAATCTTCGTCGCTGAAACATGGCGTAGGCGGTTCAGGTGTTGGGGTTGGAGGTACAACAATAATATCATCGCTATTTACGATAGCATCATCAATTCCCAACCTCAGGAAACCGCATGAGAACTGCTCTCCACAGCTTACGAAATTCTCCGCATCGTCAAAAATCCCCGGGGTGTAGTTCTCGAATATCGGTACCGGATCGTACGGAGGTCCATAAACATCTAAATAGTTTATGAGAACCAAGTCCGCACCGGCCGGGCCTGCGCCAAGCACCGCATAGTTCTGGAACAGCAGGTCGGTTGCAAATATCGGGTCCACATCCGGCCCTAAATAGCCAGCATTTACCCCGTCTAGTGTTGTCCCGTTGTCTGCTACAGAGGCCCCATTAGTAAACGTGACAGCCAGCCTCGTCCATAGGTTTGTCCCGTAATCTGTATCCAGATTACTGTCTATCACGCTTAACTGACCCTCAAGAGCGTTAAATGATATGGCGCCATTCGGATTAGGGCAAGAATCAACCGCGGATATCACCACAAACCCCTCCTCACCCTGGATATTGGCATCAGGTATGTCCTGGCCCAGGTTGTTTATCAGGTTGCCGAAGTCGTACACGTGCGTATCTAACGGCGTCAAGGTATCACAGAAGTCCCTTACCTCTAAACAGTCCGAGCCTATGATCACCACGTGAATATTGACCGCATCGAACGGGTCGGTGTTTGTAACCTGTATGGATGTGTTTCTTCCAGGGGCCTGGGTCCACCAGCTTACTAACTGGGAGCCGCTTAGCTGGGTGTTGAAAAGCGAGCTGTCGGTGTATAACCAGTCTATACCCCCTATGAACCCGGCGCCGGCTGCCTCTGCTTGCCCCAGAAGACCGACCTTAACGTCGTCCCCTGGAAAATCAACGTTCAATTGAAACCAGCCGGTATCAAAAGGCACCCCGGGGCAGGCTGTAAGCCCCTGCGCTTTGGCCTTGTCGAAGGCGCTAAAGGTGAGAACAAGCATTAAACTTGCCATCACCATCAAGTTTATTATCTTCAACCTCTTTAACATGATTTCTCCTCCTTTATTCTAATTTTATTATGTTCAATCCGTTTAATCATCATATTTAGTTTCCTAGGTTTAAGCCCCCCTGGCCCAAGCTGTCAAGAGCGGCGACACCATTGGAAGGTAAAGGACCCCACCATGTGTCCATGCTGCCGGTTCCGTCCCCGTTATTTAGTCCGACAAATCCGGTGAAATAGTCGCCAGCCGCGGCTACGCCAAACAACCTTACGTGCCCCACGGTATCAACATTCGCCGGGCAAAGGCTTCCCGCCCCCCTGCTGTTAGGAAGCGCGCCATTTATACCGACGTCCAATGAGCTTGCCGTACAGGCAAATGTAAAGAGGTCGCAGGAAATCGGGTTCTCAAACTGGTCAAAAAGGAATACGTCGAATGTGATAAAGGTGCCTGCGGCAATCACCTCGAAAAATCCAGGCCCGGTATCATCCAGCACTATGCCAACCACGTCCGAGAGGCTATTCCCGTTAACGTTGTTAAAGTTAAACGTGAGATCATCTGCCAGGCCTGTTAAAATATTGGGAACCCCGTCAAAATTTGACCTGTACTCGTATCCGGCAAAGTCCACTACCCGGAAATTCCCGGTCAGTACGTAGTCCTCGATAAAATTCCCAAGTGCCGGACCGAACACCCCAGCCACATTCGTTACCACGATTATGCCAAAACCGCCATCCGGTAACACTATGCTTAACGGCCCGCCGTCATTCCTGACTATGCCCCTTAGGTCATATACGTGGGTATCATTCCCGGTGTAGGTGTCATAAAAGTCAACCTCCAAACAACCTGATGCCGCATTGAATATCTGGACGTGTACGGTTATCGGTAGCGCGCTGGTGTTTGTTACCTGCGCGAATGAGTTCCGGTTTCTTAGGTCCCAGAAACCGACCATCTGAGCATTAAGACCGTCCGTGTCGAAAAGCCCCGGTGCTCCGGCCCAAGATTTGGCCGGCACCATCAAAAGCAATGCTAACAACAAAAGATACTTTATCCTGCTAAAATTCTTCTCTAGCATAGAAGCTATCCTCCTTTTTTGATTTTTTTCACCAAATAATTCCTTAAACATTTACACCCTCCTTTTTCGTTGTTTTATTAAGCTTCAGGTATTGATTATGGGAAAAAACGGTTGGATTCGGGAATTGATTTTTTGAGATGGCTTTCATCCTCCTTAAGATTTTTAAAAAAGCCTCCTCCAGACTTTTGGATGCTTTGAATTACAACACAGAAAAAATTGATTGTCAAGCCCTTTCTTTGTGGATCCAAAACAGGCTTGAACAGATGACATCACTCTTTCTATCCTCCTTTAAAATTAAAGCAATTACATCACAAATCACATACCTTGTCAAGAGCTTTTCATTAAAATATAAAAAATCTGTTTGTTGTGTAAAAACACGCAGAACAGCCTGAGCGGCAGATTTGTCTGCACTGAATAATAGAGCCCATAACTTTGCTATGTGCTGAATGTATTTTGCTTTTGGAGGGGTTCAAAATTTTGAACCCCTCCAAACGATCTATACGATCATTAGGCATTGCCTCAAAGGATACCCTGTATACACTGCTATCAAAAATAATTAAAAACCAACAGATTCACCCTTTATAAAACAAGGCTCTTCGACGGATAAAACGGCTTCTTAAAATCAGGTTACTCTCTTTGATGTTTCCTATGCAAGCGCTGTACTGATCCTATTCGTTCAAATAGCCCTTCTAACCCCCTTGCATTTCCCCCCTTACTAAGGGGGGGAATTAAAGAGAGGGGTTTGCTTCCTCTTATTTATCCGTCATTGGAGCCCTTTGATTACTATCAGACGAACTCTTGCAATCAATCCCTCTATTTGGGACAGTTTTAACCTCTATTATCTTTTATTATCTTTCTAATTGGGGATCAACACATACTCTCACGTCTTACATATACGAATGTTGGTTCCATATTTACGTGCAAATCGTTATAAAACAGCACTAGCTTTGGAGTATGGCGAGTTAGTTAGATAGTAAAATTTATTTCACGGGTTGGGATAATACTTAGTTTTTTTCTTCAGACGTCTTTTTACTATGGTAGGGGCACGCTGCAGCGTGCCCCTACTAAGCCATCATTTGTAGCGGTCAACCTTGTCCGAAATTAAAAGATTGCTTCGCGTGGAGTCAGAGAGAAGAGTCGCCATTTCCTGGGTGTCATTGCGAGGAGCAAAGCGACGAAGCAATCCATTGAAAAAACGAGATTATGCTTAGAAGGGTCCATGGTTCGACTGAGTTTATTCCTCAGGACAGGCTTTGAGCGCAATCGAACTACTCATGGTTCGACTCCGCTCACCATGAAGGCAGGTCTAAAACTCCAAGCAATACCATGCCCTTCACCCTGAGCGGAGACGAAGGGTGAGCAGGGTTAAAAAGGCAATTTCAACGAATAGGGTTGGAACAGCACTTGCATAACAAACATAGAAAAGTAAACCTGATTTTAAAAAGACTTTTTACCTATCTAAAGTCCTTGTTTGCGAGTGTGAACCACTGGTTTCTAATTTTTTGGAAAGCAGTATTAACCCCAAGAGATAATTCCGTGAGACCTGAGAGACCCTCGTTTCGTGGGTTAATACCACTGCGTATCTCAACCCGTTGGATAGTAAAACTTATCTCACGGGGCAAATAAAAAGCCAGAAAGATGTGTTTAATCTCTCTGGCTTTAATAGCTCAAAGAAAAATTCTTGAATGCTCGACTGATCTTAGCGAAGTCTCTATGTTCTCCGTGGCTAAATAATCACTAATAATTATATCCCGGCTCTACCCTGTCGGACTCACATACCTCTCTTACTTCATCCTTTACTAGCTGGCCATCCTGCCACACCCTCTCCCGAACTTTATGACACTTGGTACTCGCATCATAACCTACCGGTGTAGCTTCCACCCTCTGGAACCCATCTGTACTCTGATAAGCAACCGGCCGTCCTTCATATGCAGCCTCGCGCGCCGCCCTTTGGGATATCTCGGTGACCGTACCGCCAACAGCAGCGCCGATCAAACCACCGATTACAGCGCCCCGCCATCTGTTGTCGTCATCGATCAAAAGCCCGGCCACGGAGCCGAGCGCAGCGCCTACCCCGGCACCCTCATAGGTACGCTGGCTGGTGGCACAGGAAGATAAAAAAGCAGATGAGCCCATTGTAGAAACCACCAGACTTATAACCATACACATTGAAACTACGCTTTTTTTCATTAGAGTCCTCCTTGGACAGTTTAGTACCCTTAGATTTAAACCCTCTTCGTATTAAAAAGGTAACACACAAGGCCCTTTTTTTCCATTTTTTCCAACCCCTAGCTTAGATTAGTATACGAAAAAAGGAATAATGACTTGCTTCACTTTGCGATTGCGAAGCGCTCGAACGCGCTGGGTGAGCTCCTTAAAGCGATCTGATGCAAAGCGCAATTCAGCACCTTAATGATGCCTTTCGCCTTGAGTAGTAAGTTGATAGAACTCGTCAAGAAACTACATCCTTCGACAGGCTCAGAGTTTACCGATGGGCCCATGGTTCGACGGAGTTTATGCCCTCAGCAGGTTCAGGACAGGCTTTGAGCGGAGGCGAAAGGCTCATGGTTCGACTCCGCTCACCATGAAGGAAGGGCAAGCTCATTCTAATACCACTTCACCCTGAGCGGAGACGAAGGGTGAGTGCAATGAAGGAATGAGCAGATGTATATCCGCTGTAAAGGCTTTATGAAATAAAAGCCCGTTCGTCCTGAGCCAGGTCCCCTGGTTTAACCGGGGGAAGGGCGAACTCGTCAAAAGATTACTCATGTTCTACTTCGTCGTAGTTTATCCCTACGATGGAGTACACACTGAATTTTATCGAATCGGGGATCCATTTTTTGAAAAACTGGATTCCCGCTTCCACGGGAATGACAGTAGTCTTCCGGTCATGCCTGTACCCCGGTTAAACCGAGAGATCAAGCGAGGTTCCTCTCCGCATGTCATCCCCGTCCCCCGTTTTAACCGGGGGATCCCCCTGGTTGTCATCCCCGAATGTTCCCCGCCAGACACATGCGGGGACAAGATTAATCGGGGATCCATAATTAAACAATGGATTCCCACTTGCGTGGGAATGACAGGTGGACGGATTCCCGCTCCCCGATCATGGTCGAGGACAAGTTGCGCGGGAATGACAGATTGGTGGATTCTCACTTATACTCAAACGTTTTAAGCAAGGCCAGCCCTGAGCACATTCGATAAACTCAGTGTAAACTCCGTCGAAGGGCCGAATGGCTCTTCGCAATAACAAGACCCAAGGTGTCATTGCGAAGGAATCTCCTATTTTGGATCAGTTGGAAGAAGTATAATTGTCATAGTTTCCTCA
Organism: Thermodesulfobacteriota bacterium; assembly: GCA_035559815.1. NCBI lineage: Bacteria > Pseudomonadati > Thermodesulfobacteriota > Thermodesulfobacteriota bacterium. Next base: position 59,522 of record DATMAT010000029.1, on the reverse strand, counting down.
TGAAAACACGTGCGGCGATATTGATAATGAAGGATTGGCGGGAAAGGGCTTTTCTCCGGGCCCAGCTTCTAGAGGAGGGGATCAGAACCCTGGCCGTTGAGACATTGAACGAAGGACTCGACTGGATTTCCGATAAGAGAATAATACCGGCAATCATAATATACGACAATCAATCCCAAGATGACCCAACTCGGGACATCAAGATTCTTTCTGAGCACGCCTCATCGATTCCAATCTTAATAATAGCGGCTGGCGGCAAGAGGAAAGCCATAGGGCTTGAAAAGGCCGGGTTCAAGCACGTTATCACCAGGCCGGTGAGAATAGGGGGCGTTGTGGAGAAGGTAAAAGAAATCCTCAAGTCAGATTTGATTTGATAAATCCATTCAATTAAGATAATAATCTACTGTCAGAGAACCAAAGCGCTTGAGGGGTAAAAAATCTTGCAAATAATGTCCAATCTAATAAGGAGAAACCGATTTATTTTTTTTGTTTTTCTCCTCCTGGTTTACCTTTTATTTCTCTCGCCCAGGCTTCAAAACTCTGAAAAAGAATCAGGCCAGGGCGGCAATGTAAACATTCTTCCCCTGACCATGCGTTATGTGAAAAGATACTATGTGGATCAACCGGCTATAAACCCCCGGGCTATGCTGGTCAACGGGCTCAACAAATTGGAAAGAACCCTCGACGAGGTGCTGGTCAGCTTTCCGGATGGAGAGAACAGCCCTACTTTCGTCGTCCGGGTGATGGGTGAAGAAAAGACCTTTACCATGACCGATGTCGTCGACCTGGATAGCGCCGCCGATAAAGTGGAGGAGGTTTTTCGTTTCGTCATGCCCCGCCGGGTCTCCAAAGAACCTACGGCCATTGACGTAGAGTACGCCGTAACCGATGAGATGCTCAAGACCCTTGACCCTTATTCCGGGATAATTACCCCCCAGGTTTATCAGGAATTCACCATCGAAACCGAGGGCAGCTTTGGCGGCCTGGGTATAGTCATAGGAATCAGGGACGGGAATCTAACCGTCATCGCCCCGATCGAAGGAACGCCGGCTTACCGGGTCGGGATAAAACCCAACGACCGGATTGTCCAGATCGAGGATGAATCCACGGTAAACATGTCTCTCATCGAGGCGGTGGGAAAGCTCAGGGGGCCGAAAGGCAGCGTGGTGAACATCCATATCCACAGGGAAGGCCTTCCTGAACCAAAAAGATTCTCCATCGTCAGAGACACCATTAACATCCAAAGCGTAGAAGCCTTCAATCTTAATGACGGTATCATATACGTTAAAATAAGGGACTTTCAGAAAAACACCCTATCCAACCTGCAGGATACCCTTAAGGACTTCGCCAAGAACGGCACTTTGAAGGGACTCATACTCGACCTCAGAGGAAATCCAGGAGGGCTTTTGGACCAGGCGGAAAGAATTTCAGACCTATTTCTAAAGAGCGGGGTTGTAGTAACCACTGAGATTGGAAATTCAAAAAAACCATACTATGCACAGCATGAAGATTATGATTTCAGCGGAAGGATAGTCGTCCTCGTAGACTCGGGCAGCGCCAGCGCATCGGAGATCGTGGCCGGGGCTATAAAGAACAACGACCGGGGGGTAGTCATCGGGCAGAGGACATTCGGCAAAGGTTCGGTCCAGCAAATATTCGACCTTAACGACGGCTCCGCGCTCAAGTTGACCATTGCCCATTATCTCACACCGGGCGATATTTCCATACAAGATATAGGAATTACACCGGATATCGGTATTCAACCGGCGGTTATTTCCAGGGAAATCGCCCTCGGTTCCCCTCCCGAGAACGAGCAGCGCGAAAAGTCAAACGGACAAAAGGAAACAACCGATAAACCAGTCTACACAATCAGCTACCTGGAGACCCAGGAGCCGGTTACTGACCCGGACGAGGAGACTCCGGAAGAAGCCCTCAGCCGCCAAGAGAGAAGGAAAAAAATCGAGAACGATTTCTATGTAACCCTGGCCAAAGAAATTATCCGCTCCTCCGACTCGGTAGCCAGGGAAAAGATGCTCGGGGAGGCGCAGGATAAAATACACCGAATCTCCAAGGATGAAGAAAGAAAGATAGAGGAAATGTGGCAGGAGATAGGGGTGGACTGGTCACTGGACGGGGCATTTCCAGGGGCTTCTACCCTCGACGTCAAACTGGAGCCAGGCGTTCTTAGGGCTAAGGCGGGGGACCAGCTTACGGTTACAGCCGAGGTGGAAAATACCGGGCCGGCGACTATTTACCGGCTAAACGCCATAACCAAATCCGAGGACGAGATATTCAACGGCAAGGAGTTTACCTTTGGGAGACTAAATCCTGGAGAGAAAAGAAAGTGGAGCGTAACATTTGAAATCCCCAGGTGGGTTCTGACCAGGGAAGCCGAAATCACCCTTGAGTTCAAGGATGCATACAATACTGCCTTTCCCGATTCCAAGTTTGAGGCGGTAATAGAGGAGCTTCCCAGGCCAATCTTTGCCTTCAATTACCAGGTCATAGACGACGGAAGGCACGGCTCCGAGGGAAACGGAGACGGAATCCCGGAGGTGGGAGAGACCATAGCGCTTTTAGTCAGGATAAAAAACATTGGAAAGGGAACGGCAGAGGAGGGGGTTTTATCGCTTAAAAATCTCTCCGGTGATAAAGCGTTCCTGAAAAGGGGCAGGGTACAGTTTAAGAACCTTAACCCCGGCGAAATAAAAGAGGAGGTCTTAACATTCAGCGCTAAAAAGCCGGACAGCTTAATTAACATGGAGCTTCAGATGTTGGATGAAGTTTTGAGGGAAGGGCTAACCAGTAAGGTACAAATCCCCGAAAAAAGCGGCCAAGTACGGTTCCCGGCCAGCTCACGGGTAGTCATAGTCTCCAGGGATAAGGCGCCGATAAGAGGAGGAAGCTTTATCGAAGCTCCGATTATCGCTGTATCCGAAAAAGGCTCGGTTTTTACGAGCACGGTAGAGAGCGAAGGCTGGCTAAAACTCAAACTTGGCGAAAAACTAACCGGCTGGGTGAGTAAGGACGACGTCGTCTTCGCGGATTCCCAGGTACTCCCCAGCGACTCCGGTTTTACCGAGGTTTTTCAAAAGCCACCTACTATAAATTTAGCCAACCCCCCGCTTCATACCAATTCCGACCAAATAAACCTGAGCGGAGCTATAAGGGATGAGTACGGAATTCAACTGGTCTCAATCTTCGTGGGGGACGATAAGGTGGAATTGCTGCCGTCCCAGGGAAAGGATGTGCCCATCTCCATACCGGTAAAGCTAGCCGATGGGATTAATTCGGTAACGGTTTATGCAAAGAACGCCAAGGATGTATTCTCGAAGAGAACCTTCGTGGTGAGGAAGGGAGCTTAAAAAGGGCTTTTTCGATGAATGTTCAAATTCATACTTAGTCGCGCCTTTACCGGGTCTTCAGTTGTTTTCGTAGTAGCCACATTCACCTTCTTTCTATTAAGGGCCCTGCCCGGCGGCCCCTTCGACACGGAAAAGAAGCTTCCTCCCCAAATTCAAAAAAACATAGAAGAAAAATATAGGCTTAACGAACCAATATTAAAGCAATATGGAATTTACCTGAAAAACCTGGTTCGAGGGGACTTAGGTCCTTCCTACAAATACGTCGACCGCTCGGTGAACGAGATCATTAAAGAGACCCTCCCCGTCTCGGTCACCCTGGGGATTGTCGCGCTTTTAATCACGATAGGAGTGGGGACGACCCTGGGGATACTCTCGTCAACCCGGCCTAGAGGGTTCTTGGATTTTCTTTCCTTCTCCGTAGCAACCGCACTGGTCTCCGTCCCCAACTTCGTAGTGGGCGCCATTCTAATATACCTATTCTCGGTGAAACTGGGCTTGTTCCCGGCCGCCCTATGGGGAAGGCTGGAACACCTTGTACTCCCCGGGTTGACCCTAGCGGCGGGGCCCACCGCCTATCTTACCCGCTTGATAAGGGCCAGTATGCTGGAAACCTCCCAAGCGCCATTCGTAAAAACGGCCAGGGCTAAAGGACTGGGTGAAGTAAAGGTGGTGGTAAAGCACATCCTGAGAAATGCACTTATTCCAGTAGTAACCGTGTTGGGGCCGATCACCGCTTATCTGGTCACCGGGTCATTCGTGGTAGAGCATATATTTGCGATCCCGGGAATGGGAAGATTTTTCGTATTTGCGGTTTCAAACAGGGACTACCCGCTGGTCATGGGAATAACCATTGTTTACACGTTAATACTCGTCCTAGCCAATTTAATCGTGGATATCTGCTATACCCTCCTCGACCCGAGGATAAAGTTTGAGAAAAGAAAAAATTAGGTTATACAGCCACGAATTAGCACGAATGGACACAAATGTGTTGTTATTGTTTACTTGCTATCAGGTTTGCTGGTTAGAAGTTTAACCCGTCAACCCGCAAACTCGTCAACTCGAAACTGAAACCCATTTTTCTAATCGTGCTGATTTGCGGTCAAATTTCCACGAATTTACGGAAATGCGCAACATAAAACTCATCATAGAATACGACGGCACGAATTATTTAGGATGGCAGAGACAACCCCAAGGCCAGACGATACAAGAGTGCATAGAAAAGGCCCTGGAAAAGATCACCAAGGAGAAAATAAATGTTATCGGCTCGGGCAGGACAGATTCCGGGGTACATGCACTGGCGCAAGTGGCAAATTTCAAGACCGAGACTAAAATGACCCCTTCTCAATTCCAGAAAGCGCTTAACTCTTCCTTACCAAAAGATATAGTGATTAAGGAAGCCGAAGAGGTGGACATCCACTTCCACGCCCAGCTAGACGCAAAAAGCAAGGTATATGCTTATAGAATCTTGAATAGCCCCTTCCCATCGGCACTAGAAAGACAAAGAGCCTGGTTTATCCCGGTTAAGCTAGATAAATCCAAAATGAAAAAAGCCGCCCAGATGCTCTTAGGCCGGCACGATTTTAGTGCCTTCGCGTTATCCAAAACTAATGTAAAAACCAAGGTACGCACGGTCTTGACCGTAGGCCTGGATGAAAAACACGATTCCATTATCGAGTTTCACATAGAGGCTAACGGGTTTCTCAAGGGTATGGTTCGTTTAATAGTAGGAACACTTGTACACGTGGGAAAAGGTAAAATCGATATCCAGGATTTTAAGAGAATTCTGGAAACGGGCGAGAAGACACATTTCGTGCGCTCTGCTCCGCCTTGGGGACTTTTCCTCAAAGAGGTAAAGTATTGAGAGTGTACCTGTAGCCTATTCGCTCAAAAGGCTTTATGAAACAAAACCCGTTCATTCTGAGTAGTTCGACATGCTCACTACAGGCGAGTCGAAGAATGAACCCCTCTCGCTTTAATTCACTCTTAATTCATCCTTCGACGATGCTCAGAATGAGCGGATGTATATCTGCAGTAAAAGCTTTAAAAACAAAACCCGCCAGTCCTGAGCCAGGTCTCCAGGGCAAACCGGGGGATCGATCGGGGCTCCGGAATTACAATACTGGATTCCCGCTTCCGCGGGAATGACAGATCGGTGGATTCCTGTTCTCCGCATACGCGGGGACAAGCTGAATCAGAGATCCATCCTGGTTGTCATTCCCGAATGTTCACCAATAAAAACATTTGGGGACTGGATTAATCGGGGATCCATCCACTTTGTCATTCCCGAAATCTTTTAATCGGGAATCTATAATTAAAGATTGGATTCCCGCTTCCGCGGGAATGACAGATCGGTGTATTCCCACTTAACCTTATACTCACACGTTTTAAGCAAGGCCTGCCCGGAGCACATTCGATAAACTCAGTGTAAACTCCGTCGAAGGGTCTCTCGCATTGACAAGACAGAAGGTGTCATTGCAAAGCAATCTACTATTTGGACAAGTTTGATACTGAATGCATTTGACAAGCTTTTTTAAGGCTGGATAACTTACCATAGGCTAAGCGAATAATTGAGGAGGGGAATCATGGAATTTGAATTTATCACTTATGAAAGAGAGCCCAACGACATAGGTATCCTGACCATAAATCGCCCGAAGGTACTCAATGCGCTAAGCTGGATGACCCTTAAGGAACTCCGGTTTTTCCTCGAAGACATCCTTCCTAAAGAAGGCCTTAAGGCCCTGATTATAACCGGAGCAGGGGATAAAGCCTTTGTCGCCGGGGCCGACATCTCAGAGATGAACCAGATGAAGGACACCGAGTTTCAGGAATACGTAGACCTTGCACACAAGGTTTATCATCTTATAGAGAATGACCCAAGCCCTTGCCTAGCCGCAATTAACGGATATGCGCTAGGAGGGGGATGTGAACTGGCCCTTTCCTGTGACATCAGGATAGCTTCGGAGAGGGCCAAGCTGGGGTTTCCAGAGGTGAAGCTGGGTATATTCCCCGGATGGGGCGGCACTCAAAGGGTGACCAGGATTTTGGGTCTGGGAAAAACCAAGGAGCTGGTTTTCACCGGTGAGATGATAGACGCCCAAGAGGCACTGAGAATTGGGCTTGTGGAGAAAGTCGTACCCCACGAAAAGGTAATGGAAGAGGCCAGGAATCTTGCCCTTATTATTTCCAAGAGAGGACCGAGAGCAGTCAGAATGGCCAAGACAGCCATAAACGCTGGCTCGGAGATGGATTTACAGAAGGCCTTACTACTCGAAAAGACCCTGGTATCCCTATGTTTTGACTCTGAGGACAGAGTGGAAGGCATGAGGGCTTTCCTCGAAAAACGGGAACCCTCTTTTAGCGGCAGATAAATGCGATTTCTTAGGTTTAAAAGTGAAGAAGGAAAAACCGGGTTCGGCCTACTCGAGGGAAAGAGCGTTATCGAGGTCGAGGGTAATATTTTCGGGGAGTACAGGATAGCCAAGGCTGAACACCGACTAGATAAGATAAAACTACTCCCTCCGTGCCTGCCCACTAAAATCGTAGCAGTAGGGCTCAACTACAAAGACCATGCCGAGGAAATGAAAAAAGACCCCCCGGAAGAACCGATGCTCTTCATGAAGCCGAGCACCTCGGTTATCGGCCATGAGGATAAGATTATCTATCCAAAACACATGTCCTCCCGGGTTGACTACGAGGGAGAACTGGCCGTTGTGATTGGGAGGAAAGCAAGTTGGGTGAAGGAAAGGGAGGCTTATCAATACGTTTTCGGATACACCTGTATAAACGATGTGACGGCGCGTGATCTTCAGGCAAAAGACGTGCAGTATACACGGGCAAAGGGTTTTGACACATTTGCCCCCATCGGCCCGGTTATAGAAACCGAAGTTGATCCTGCTAACCTCAAAATCACGACCATCCTCAACGGAGAAATAAGGCAACACTCCAGTACTTCAAATCTCATATTCAGCGTGCCAAGGCTCCTAAGCTTTATCTCTCACGTTATGACCCTTTTACCCGGGGATATTATCGCCACCGGTACCCCCGCCGGAATAGGTCCCATGAAAAGTGGGGATAAAGTTGAGGTAGAAATCGAGGGAATTGGAGTTCTGAGGAACTATGTGGAGTGATGATCTAAATTAAAGCAGGAACGGTTTCTAGCGGCGACTAAATCGCAACAAGTTCAGGGTTAATCGCAGGAATAAACGGCCTTTTGTCATTTCGAAACCGTGAGATAATTTCATATCTCATGGGGAGAAATCTTACCGGATAGTTGTTAGTGATTAGTAGATATGAATTAAGGATTATTGCTACATTACGATTCAAGATTCTTCACGCTCGTTCCAGTATGTTAATCACCTCTTCTAAGAATCAACCCGGTCGTCCTGAGCCCAGTCGAAGGACGAACGCCTTAAGATACACCATGCTTCGACAGGCTCTGCATGAGCGGACGCACGCATCCGCTGAATAAAAAGAGGGATAAAAACCGCTCACCCGTTCGAAGGGTGAACACCTTGGGTGTTATTTTTGCAGGCGATAAAAAATGAAAACGGTGTAAATCTATAGTTCATGAAAATCCCTGGCTGACGACAACGTATTCCAGAGAAGCATGGCTATGGTCATAGGCCCAACCCCGCCCGGGACGGGGGTTATATAAGAGGCCTTCTCCCGGACGCTTTCGAAATCAACATCCCCCACCAGCTTCCCATCGTCAAGTCGATTAATTCCCACATCTATTACCGCCACGCCTTCCTTGACCATATTTCCGGTTATAAATTTAGCACGCCCCATAGCCGCTACCAATATGTCTGCTCGCCGCGTAACCTCTTCGAGGGGTCTAGTCCGTGAATGGCAAATGGTAACCGTGGCATGACGGTGTAGCAGAAGAAGCGATACCGGTTTCCCCACGATATTGCTCCTCCCCACTACGACAGCCTCTTTACCCTGTATTTCAATCTTATAATAGTCTAAAAGCTTGATTATGCCGTGTGGGGTGCAGGGAATAAACCGGGGATTGCCCTCTACCAGAAACCCTACATTTTCCGGATGAAACCCGTCGATATCCTTTAACGGAGATACCGACCGCAGGATTTTGGTCTCGTTTATCTGCTTGGGAAGGGGTAGCTGCACCAGTATTCCATGGATTCTTTTATCTTCGTTAAGCCTCATTATAAGTGAAAGGAGCTCGTCCTCGGTAGTTTCTTCCGCCAGTCTATACTCCTCTGAATATATTCCAGCCTCCTCACAAGCTTTTCTCTTGTTCCGCACATAGATTTGCGATGCCGGATTATCCCCCACCAGAACTGCCGCCAGCCCAGGGGTTATTCCCCTTTCCCCTTTTAGTTTTAATACCTCGTTTGCGACTTCCTTTCTTATGTGTTGTGAGACCTCTTTGCCGTCTATGATATGTGCCATGTTAACTCCTTCCTTGAGAATTATCTAGCCACAGATAACACCGAGTTTTTGCATAGATTTTCTTCCCTTTCTCTGTGACCTCCGTGGCAATTCCTTTACCGTATTCATCTTTGGCTCTCTTGTTCGAACTTCCAAAAGTGATTCAATGGCCCATGCCCTTTGCCCAGGCCAAAAGACCTTATTATAGCCTCGGTGACATACTGCTTAGCCTGCCTAACCGCTTCCGGCACATCGAGCCCCTTCGCCAGCCCTGCGCAAATGGCCGAAGAGTAAGTGCATCCCGTGCCATGTGTATTCTTGGTTTCAACCCTGGGGGCTTGGAACAGGTCAAATCCTTTTCCATCATACATAATATCTACTGCCTCTTTGGCCCATTCAAGGTGCCCCCCTTTTATCAAAACATACCGAGGTCCGAAGGACTTTATTTTTTCAGCCGCTTCTCTCATATCGTCGAAGGAAGAAATTGCTACCCCTGAAAGAGCCTGCGCTTCCGGAATATTAGGAGTAACGACCAAGGCTAGGGGAAGAAGCTCTCGTTTCAATGCTTCCTCCGCTCCCGGGTCCAAAAGCGCATCCCCGCTCTTTGCCCTCATGACCGGGTCTACAACCAGGTTTTCAACGCCATACCGTTTAATCTTTTTAGTTACCGCTAGGATTATCCCCTCATTCGACAGCATCCCAGTCTTAACAGCATCAGCCCCTATGTCGCTAAGAACGGCATCGATCTGCAGTTCCACAAATTCAGGCGGTATATCGTTGATACCGAGAACAGACAAGGTATTTTGAGCGGTTATCGAGGTAAGCACCGAGAGTCCGTAAACCCGGAGTGCTGTAAAAGTCTTTAAATCGGCCTGAATTCCGGCTCCTCCGCCGGAGTCCGAGCCGGCAATCGTCAGCGCCCGCGGAATCTTTTGGATCATCGAGGTTATTCTACAGTTGTTTTGAATTACTGACAAACAAATCTAGGGGCACGCTGCAGCGTGCCCCTACCTAAGAATCGAACATTCAGAAATTTACGGATAAAGACCACGGAGCTTCTTTGCTTGAGCGACCTGGTTAATGCCAAACATGAGTGCGGCCATACGGAGTGAAACCGCTTTTTCCAGGGCAAAATGGGATACCTTATTAAACATTCCCCGCATCCGCTTCTGAAGCTCGGTAAAGACCATATCCTTAGACCAGTAATATTCCTGAAGACCCTGCACCCATTCGTAGTATGAAACGATTACCCCCCCGGCATTGGCCAGAATATCCGGGACCACCGGGATCCCTCTTTCCGCCAGGATGTCGTCAGCATCGGCAGTGGTGGGGCCATTCGCCCCTTCCACAACCATCTTACATCTAAGCTTATTGGCGTTCTCTTTTGTGATTACCCTTCCTACGGCCGCCGGAATAAGAACGTCGCAGTCGAGGGTTATTAGTTCATCGTTTGTTATCTTGTCGGACTGTTTAAATTCTTGCACCCTTCCCTTGTGCCTCACCAGGTCTAACAGTTCATGAACAGGCAGGCCCGATGAATTATAAATTCCCCCATACATATCGCTTACCGCAACGACGGAGCAGCCCATTTCCGATAGCTTCTGTGCAGTGTACGTTCCCACATTCCCAAAACCCTGGATAGCCACCTTTGCCCCGGGTAGGCTTTTCTTAAAATGCCTTAAAGCATCCTCGACTATGTAAGCTACTCCAAACCCGGTTGCCTCTTCTCTTCCCAGAGACCCTCCGATAATAACCGGCTTACCGGTGACCACAGCGGGCGTCGTGTAACCCTCGGTCATACTGTAGGTATCCATCATCCAAGCCATGGTTTGTGGGTTTGTTCCCATATCCGGTGCCGGAATATCTTTGTTCGGGCCTATTATGGGCAGGATTTCAGCCGTATATCTCCGGGTAAGGCGTTCTAGTTCGCCCAAGGAGAGTTCCATGGGGTCCACAGAAACCCCACCTTTTGCCCCCCCAAATGGTAACTCCGCCAGGCCGCATTTCCAGCTCATACCCATGGCCAGAGATGCTACTTCTCCCATGTCCACATCCGGATGGTATCGAACCCCGCCCTTGCAGGGGCCGAGGGTTAAATTATGCTGCACCCGGTATCCGGTGAATACCCTTATTTCTCCCTCGTCCATGCGTATAGGACAGCTTACAACCAGGGTTCTTTGGGGAAAGCGGAGCCTTTCTCTGAGCCAGTCTTCTAACCCCAGTAGCTCACAAGCTCGGTCGTAATACACTACGGCGTTATCAAAAGCTGGAGATCTAAATAGGTCGAACATCTATAAGCCCTCTAATAAGTTATTTTAGGTGGAGCTAGTCTATCATAAAAGCGTTCATACTCAACAGAAGCGGCTAATAACTTGTAGAACCTACACCACTATATTCTTAATCGAATTTGTAGTATATTAGGCTGGTTATTCCCACACTGGAGGAGTTTTAGCATGGAGGCAAGTGCGGACAGTGCTAGAATACTCGTTGTCGAGGATGAAAAAATCGTAGCAAGAGACATAAAAAACCGGCTCCGAAACCTAGGCTACACCGTACCGGCTATCGTCTCTTCAGGAGAGGAGGCTATTCAAAAAGCAGAAGAGATAAGACCAGACTTAGTTTTAATGGATATTGTCCTAAAAGGCAAGATAGACGGCGTCAAGGCAGCCAAGGAAATATACACAAGATTCGACATCCCGGTGATATATCTTACTGCTTACTCCGATAAAGAGACACTAAGACGGGTCAAGATGACAGAACCGTTCGGTTACATTCATAAACCCTTCGAAATCAAGGAAATGCGTTCAAGCATCGAAATAGCCCTTCACAAACATCATGTGGATAAAAAACTAAAAGAGAAAAAGAAGTGGCTTGCTCTAACACTTAAGAGTATAGGCGATGGGGTTATTACCACCGATACCGAAGGGGTAATAACTTTCATGAATCCAGTGGCTGAATCCTTAACTGCATGGGAAAAAGAAGAGGCCTTAGGTAAAAATATATCCGATGTGTTCAAAATAATAACGGAGGAAACTCGTTCCCCCCTGCCAAACCCGGTCAAGAATGTGCTGAATAACAGCCCAATAAGAGGCCATCAGGTGATACTCATTTCCAAGAATGGAAAAGAAGTGCTCATCGAAAAGAGTGCAGCCCCGATCCGGGATGACATCGGTAATATATCCGGCGTGGTATTAGCATTTCGAAAGTTGAACGGTCTCTTAGAAACTAGGACTAAAAAATTTCAGCAACCGGAACCAACTGAAAAAATTAAACTAATAATAATCTGTTCAACCATATTCCGAGAGGGAATACGTAAGATCCTGGAACCAGAGAGGGATATTGAGATTATAGCGGAGGCCTCCTCGGACCAAGAGATTATTCCGTCTATCGAGCAGAGCCGGCCCAATGTCCTCCTTATCGATGCAGCGATATGCAACTCGGATATCGCTGAACTCATGAATTCAATCCGGGAAAAGAGCCCCGAAACCAAGGTGCTTCTATTGCTACATACCATCGATGAAGACGAGGTTATAAAGAATATCTCCTCCGGAGTGCGCGGGTGTTTAACCGATGTATCTAACAAGGAGCATCTAATCCAAGCAATCAGGACGGTAAGCAAAGATTCGATTTGGATGGAGATGAGCTCCATAACCAATGTCTTAACCCGGCTCATACCTGTGAGGAAAAGTAAGTCTGGCTTGCAGCCCAAGCTAACCAGAAGGGAGGAGGAGATTGTGAACCTTATTGTTTTAGGTTACAGCAATAAGCAAATCTCCAATACCCTCTTCATAAGCGAAAACACGGTAAAGACCCACCTGGCGAATATATTCAGCAAATACGGCATTACCAATAGACTACAACTGATAAAGCACGTTTTTTAGCCCATTCTTTCGGGGTATTTAAGGAGTTATTTACTTTTTCCCAGGATTCATTATGTTAATCTAGCTTTTTTTCGATAAAGAACTCATGAAGAGATATATTCCGATAATATTGAACATCCTTTTGGGGATTTTATTTGTTTACCCTTACGGCTCTCAAGGCTTAGAAATAGAAAAGGCAAATATTAGAAAAGACCTGCTATCAGCGGACCTCACCAAATCCAACTTGGAACTATCCCTTCTCGGTACGATTGTTAAAGAAGATACCGGGACAGCAATAATAAAAAACCTGAATACCGGCAAGCTCAAGACATACGCAGAAGGAGAAAGGATCGACCTCGTTTACACCGAAGAGGTGGTACTGGCCCAGATCTCAGATTGTGTGGTCATGATCAAAAGAGAAGACCGATACGAAACATTGAGCTGCGATATGGGTAACTCAGGAGAGCAGGAGCATGATGGATACATGAGCGAGGCCGCAATTTATAGGGCGTTTTTCCCGCTCTCCAAATACAAAGTGGTGAGCAGGTCGAAAGAAAACAGGAATGGACTCGAAAAAGCCAAATATGACTACGAAAGTGAAATTATTATCGCAAGTAATAGACACGGTATTGACCCTTATCTGGTCAAAGCGGTAATTAAAGCTGAATCTAATTTCAACCCACTTGCAGTTTCGCCCAAGAAAGCAATGGGAATGATGCAGCTCATACCGGAGACGGCAAAAGACTATGGGGTTAGAAACCCTTTCGACCCCGAGGAGAATATAGACGGGGGTATAAGGTTCCTGAAAGACCTGATAAATTACTTCGGCGGCGACCTCAGGCTAGCACTGGCCGCTTACAACGCCGGCAAGGGTTCGGTGATAAGGCACGGTTTTCAAATCCCACCATACTCAGAAACCATAGATTATGTAGACAAGGTATTAGGGTACTACAGTCTTCTTAAATTGGATCGATATTAAAAATACGAGTTATTTATGAAGTTTAAATCGGTTCATTACCGCTTAAAAAACCTTAGAGCCGTAATCACCCGCGTGAATCCTTTTCCTTGTAGCTAACATCCAAAATTTAAAAAACACGAAAAATTGTGGAAATCGGGAAATCGTTGCTTATATTATTACGGTCTTATGTTCCACAACTTAAACTTCGAATATCTAGAAGGGAGATAGAAGAATGACCAAGAGATTTTTAGCTCTGATAGCTATAGCCACTTTCCTCTTACTCTGGCCAGGCTTCGCCAAAGCTGATGACCAGGAAAGCGCAATCGAGAGAATCGTATCGAACCCAATAAGTTATGATGGCAAAGAGGTGGTAGTAGAGGGAGAGGTCAAAAAGATAAAATATACAACCTCGATCTCTGGTGACCCTTACACCCTTTTTAAACTTCACGACGGGGACGAGAGCACCGTTGGTGTTTACACCAAGGGTCGCATCCAGATTTCTGAGGGCAGCAAGGTAAGGGTCATGGGGAAATTCAACAAAGAAAAGCGCTACGCTATTTTCAAGTTTAAAAACGTGATTAAGGCAAAAGGTGTAGAAAAAACGGGATAATCAATAAAAGAGATATTGCCTGAACTCTAAAACTATCTACTGAGGTAGGGTATACTCACTTCAGGTTTTTCTAAGTTTTAATTTCTTCTCTTCATAAATGCCCGGTATGTAATATAACTCTATGTCCAGGGAATACTGGTTTGTCACCACTGCGGCTTTGTTGTACGGTACAATCGCTGCAGGCGGACAATTCTTCATCAATTCAGGCTTATCCCTCTTTGAAGTTTCGTTATACCGGGTGCTTCTTATCAGCCTTATATTGCTTCCCGTAGTTCTAGTCAAAAGGCAATATCTCATAAAAAGAGAGGCGATTTATTTTTTCACGGTCTACGGGCTGATAGGCGCCTTCTTAGAATTGACCCAATTTGCCGGGATTGCCCTAGGGGTGCCCGTAGCAATTGTGGTATTCCTTCTCTATAGCCAACCGGTCTGGACGGTTCCTCTGGCCAGGCTGATGTTAGATGAAAAAATCACCGTAAGAAAAATCTTATCAGTGGTAATAGCCCTCCTCGGTCTGGCCGTTCTTCTTAAATCATGGGATATAAAATCGTTTGACTCGATGGCCGGCGTTACATGCGCTTTGTTGGGGGGTATTTTTCTATCGTTATGGATAATATGGGGTAGAAAAAGCGGAATGAATAACCAACATTACCTTACTACCACAATCGGTTGGTCGGGGTTTTCAGTTGTTTGGCTATTGTTACTTTGGCCGATTACGGCACTATTCATCCAGGAGCCGAGTATAGTCGAGTTCTCTTTACACTCCCTTTCAGACCATTGGGTTAATTTCCTTATTTTTGGGTTTGTAGCCGGAGTCATACCCCATTTACTCTTTTACCGAGGGATGAAAAATGTGCAAGCTTCTATCGCCGGCATAATACTCCTTCTGGAGCCGGTCAGCGCGACCTTGCTGGCAAAAATTACATTCGGCCAGCCGATAGGTTTGAATGTGATCTGGGGAGGAGGTCTAATACTGCTCTCCAATTATCTGGTAATCCGTGAGTCCAAATAGAATACTTCTCACGTTTACGGTTTGACTTTAATATCAATTTGGTTTATCAATTCACATATGGCCAGAAGCACACTCATCATCTATGAGCCCCTGGATAGATTCAGGGATAAACAGAACTATTGGAGTACTTATATATCCTTTTATGAGCAGTACTGGGATAGCCCGTCATCTCCCCGTGGGGTCTGGTTTGGCAGAGAGTACGATGAGTTTAGGGAATCCCTGGCCATACAGTTGGACGTTGACCCTGAACTAATCGAGGACTGTTTCTTCATCAGGGATGAAAGGGGCAGTCATTATCTCGCACCCATCGGTTCGACAATTACCCCTCACCTATTGATTTCGGAGAACCACATACCCATGGAATGGTTCCTGCTTTTTAAAGATGAGGAAAGAAAGTTTCTCTATACCCATACCGGATTCGGGGCCATACAATGTGATGGGATATATTACGACTCGAAAGTTAACCGCAGCCGGGAGAGGCTGGAAGCAGCGTATTTAACCTTGAATGATGTTTTGAAGAATTATAAAGGACCTGATTCTCAGTCGTTTTCTCTTTTTCCGAGGCTAAAGCAGTTACGAACTGGGGTAGCAAACCTACAAACTTGGCTCGGAGGATTTGACCAGTCGGGATATGTAATTCTTGACTACGGAGAATTAAATGGTTTGATCAATCCTCAGGCCATGCAAAATGAACGATCGGTGAAGGAAATCTGGGACCTACTTTCGTATGTGAAGGACGGACAAATGGCGGAGGCCATATCCGTTATGTCGGTGACCTTCGAGAAATGGGAGATTATAAGAAGGAAAGCCTCTGGAAGCTCCGAGAAATTTACCATACAATAAAAATCCAGCGGGTTTGGCTATCTTATCAACTTCTATAGATTTATTTAATGTCTCATCGCTCTTTAAGACGCTATAGCAAAAAGCAAATACCGATTGTAAAAAGTAGACACGACCCGCGGTCGTATCTACAAAATTAACCTTGATTAAATTAGTTTTAATGAGTGTTAAAGTAAATAAACTTTCTCCAAGAAGAGAATTATAGAGTATGAGGTCACGTAGGTGAAAAAATCAGAGCAGAATATTGCCGAGGGTATTTTGTTCACCGATCAGTATCAGCTCACTATGGCTCAGCTATATTACAGAATGGGTTTACACGAGAAAAAGGTTCAATTTGATTACTTCTTTCGTAAATACCCCGATTACGGAACTCATCAGGCCGGCTATTGTGTCAACGCTGGCCTGGAATGGCTGCTAGACTGGATGAATGATGCCCGTTTCGACGAAGAAGACATTTATTGCCTTCGTACTCAGACTGGCCGAACCGGGGAGCGGGTGTTTCAAGATGATTTCCTGAATTGGCTCAGGGAAAACGGTAACTTTAGCAGTCTAACCCTTTATGCCATACCGGAAGGCCGTGTGGTTCATCCGAACGTTCCTATCGCCGTTGTGCAAGGCCCCCTGGCTATGGCCCAGATTCTAGAATCGCCCCTTCTTAACCAACTCAACTACCAAACTCTAATAGCTACTAAGGCCGCGCGGGTTCGAGAGAGCGGACGAGGACAGCTACTCCTCGAATTTGGAATGCGGCGGGCCCATGACAAAGGCGCAAATGCCGGCGCCAGAGCAGCGCTTATAGGCGGTGCGGATTTTACTTCAAACGTTGGCATATCTCATGTCCTTGGATATCAGCCCAAGGGAACCCACGCTCACAGCATGGTTCAACTTTTTATGGCATTGGGAGAGGGCGAACTCGGCGCCTTTCGCGCTTTTGCAGAGATGTACCCCGACGATTGTTTGTTGTTAGTAGATACGATAAATACCCTGGAGAGCGGGATTCCTAATGCCATAAGGGTATTCGAAGAACTTAGACAAAAAGGGCACAAACCGGTTGGAATCAGGCTCGACTCTGGAGACCTCGCTCACCTGAGCATCCAGGCCTCCAAGATGCTGGACCAGGCTGGCTTTTCCGATACTCACATCGTCCTATCTAATGAACTGGACGAGCTGGTCATATGGCAGATCATTACTCAAATAATCGAGGAGGCACCGCGCTACGGTGTCGACCCCGATCGTCTCATCCGGAGGCTGGTGTACGGTGTAGGGACAAGGCTGATTACCTCACGCGGAGAATCGGCTCTCGGCGGGGTATACAAGTTGGTTGCCGTTTATGACGAAAACAGGTGGAAGCCGGCCATAAAGATTTCCGAATCCCTGGATAAAACCCCCAATCCCGGCCATAAGCGCGTCTGGCGCATATATGACCAAAGGGGTAAGGCCACAGCCGACCTCTTGAGCCTGGATGAGGAAGACCCGCGGAAGATGGACAGAATCATCTTGCGCCATCCTTCGGACCATACGAAATATAGGGTATTGGACCGAAGCCAATTCACCGAGGTCGAGCCACTTCTGGTAGAGGTGCTAAATGAAGGAAAACTTGCATACGATTTACCTTCGATCGAGGATATGCGCAAACTCCGCCGGTCAGACATTGAGCGGTTAGACGCTGGGGTAAAGCGTATAATGAACCCTCATATTTACCACGTCTCTCTGACGGAGAGGCTTTGGGACCTCAAACAGGAATTAATCGGGTCGATTAAGAAGAAGACCCATTGATTATAGGCTTGGCTATGAAGCACAGAACATCGGTCGACAAGATCTAATCTGTATAACCTATTATTTCCGGACCCGCTTTTTATCCGAGGACAAGGCGTTAATAAGCTCATCTAGCTTTCCCTCAAGTCTCTCCTGTCTTTGCCTGAGCTCACCTATGGCTCCGATGATATCGTTATACTCAGCCGCTGAGTCGTTCCGAATACTATCTCTATCGAGTTTATAGGAATGACCAGGTTCGTTAATACTCAGGGTCAAGATGTCCGGCCGGGAAAAATGCCCCACCGAATCTATAACCGCCTTAGCCCGGATAATCATGTCCTTATCAATCTCGGCATACAGAATTCCCTCTTGGTCATAAAGCGGGCCGGCTAAATATTCTCCCCGGGGGTTTATTATTCCGCTCCCGCCGGGAAAATCCCATTTGGTGTATTTTTTAAGAGGAAAAGAATCCGGAACCATATCTTCATTGATGTATAGTGAAGCGGCAATCACAAATACCTGTCCCTCAAAAGCATATTGCCGGCTGGCGAAATCCATAGTGGGTTTAACAAAGCCGTGCCCCGCCCATAGCCCTGCGTGTATTTCCTCTCCTTTCATAAACATGGCGTATTTGGCCAAGGTCATATGGTGCTCGTAGCAGAAGAACCCTCCGACCTTTCCTAAATCGGTGTCAAACACCCGGAGGTCCTCCGCCCTCCCCATTCCCCATATGCACTTTTCGCTGTCTATGGACATGAGCTTTCTGTGTTTGCCCAGAATCCTACCGCTTTTATCTATAAACAGAATGGTGTTATAAAGAGTGCCTCCGTCCCTTTCGTTGATACCGATGATTACATGGGCTCCTGCTTTTCGAGCCGCTTCCGAGAGTTTATCAGTGTCTTTGCTGGGAACTTCAACCGAGTTTTTGTATAACTCTGTATAGGCATCGAGAACGAGTTTCCTTTCCGGCCCGGATCCCAAGTCCTTAGGCCAGTAGGGATAAGTAGGGATCAAGGCCTCCGGGAACACGATTAGGTCAGCTCCATTTTCACTGGCCTCCTCGATCAAACCGCATACCTTTCCAATCGTTTCCACCTTGTTCAAGAAAACCGGTGCGGTTTGCACCGCAGCGGCTACGAATCTCTGGCTGTTCTCTACCATGCTCTTAACCTCCTGTGAGTTACTTCATAAATAATCATAACAGTTTTGTCTTATAGATCTTCGTTCATTCTGAGCTAAGTCCCTCGGTTTAACCAGGGGAAGAATGAACACCCAAGAAATCATACTTCGACAAGCATGAGCGGATACTTATCCGCTAAAATGACTAATAAAATGAAACTCCGTTCGCCCTGAGCCTGTCCTGCGTTTGAAGAAGGGCCGAGTCGAATGGCTCATGGTTCGACGTAGTTTATGCTGAGCTTGCCAAAGCCCTCACCATGAAGCTAGGGAAAGCTCATTCTAACACTACTTCACACTGAGCGAAGATGAAGGGTGAAGTAGTCGAAGGGCGAACTCATTAAAAAAACACTAAAAAGCAGTTCAATTTTCATTCCTGATAAAACCCACCTAACTTCATTATCTCTACAGAAATGGCTTCTTGTCAACATGGAGAAAAACTAAAGAGTACAAATCTAGGGTTTAAACGCGGGACCAATATCTTTTGAAAAAATTTTCATTGTTTCCACTATCCCTTTTAAATCCCCACTCAAAACCTGAAAAACCAGGTGCGATACACCCGCTCTCCCGTATTGCTCTAAACCCTTGATTATCTTCTCACGGGTGCCACGGAGTGTTTCTCTTTCGTCCTTAACATCAACATCGAGCTTCCTCCCGGTGAAGACTTGAAGGTTTTTCCTAAGGGAAATCACAAACTCGGACCTTTTTTTCATTTTCGCGGCTAACATTTCATCAAGATAGTCGGCTTTCTCCGCTATCTCCTCCGGAATGAGACCCACAGGATGCCAACCGTCTCCGCAACTAACCGCCCGCTCGACTGCTTTCCTGCTATTACCACCTACCCATATTGGCGGATGTGGTTTTTGAATAGGTCTTGGTAGAAAGCTAATATCCGAGAATTCGTGATACCGGCCTTTAAAAACCGGCCTCTCCTCAGTCCAGAGTAGCTTTAAGACTTCTATCCACTCGTCGGTGATAGAACCTCTTTCTTCATAAGACGCACCTAGAGCCAGAAATTCCTCCTTGAGCCATCCTGCACCCATGCCAAATATTACTCTTCCTCCAGAAAGCACGTCCAAGGTTGAGATTGTCTTTGCGAGCACTATGGGATTCCTGTAGGGAAGAATTATTACGCTCGTTCCCAGATGAATTTTGTTTGTATGGGAGGCTATGTAGGCTAAGGTGACAAGCGGTTCATAAAATACCTCACCAAAACCTTTATGTGAATGAGGAATAATAATGTGATCGCTAACCCAGAGTGAATCAAAGCCGAGGTCCTCGGCTGTTCTGGCAATCTCGATTATATAGTCTCTCTCTGCATACTTTCCGAAGTTAGGCAGCGACACCCCGAATTTCATCTCGGCTTACCATCCTTGGAATGACCTATTCTACCTGTCATTGCAAGCCACTTTCTTTTGGCAGCGTGGCAATCTGACACAAGTCGTCATTCCGAACCAAGTCCTGAGCGAAGACGAAGGAGAACGTGAGGAATCTAAGTAGATTGCTTCGGTCATAGATTGTATTCCGAACACTCCGACTTATTGTTAAAACCCTGCCGAAGGGCACTAACAATAGATCTTCCAATTCTGTCATTGCGAACGTAGTGAAGCAATCCCTTGAAATTACCTTCTGGCTTCTGTTTATTATCTTTAAAACATCATAATTCCCTGTATAAGTCTTTCCATCCTTTATTCATACGATTAATGAGATCGATCTTTTTCTGTCATGAACCGGCCTTAATCTGTTTTTCCCTTGAAATCGCACTATGTATGTCCTCAAATACCTCGTAGTATATCAACTTATTGATATTATATCTTTTAGTAAATCCATCTATTAACTTTTCTCTATGTTGATAAACTCTTCTTTTTAAATCGTTTGTAACACCCGTGTAGAGCACAGTATTGTTTTTGTTGGTCATTATATATACATAGTATTGTTGATCGATTATAGCAATGCCTGGGATTGCTTCGTCGTTTAACTCCTCGCAATGACAGAACATGAGGTATCACGAACGAAGGAAGGCACTATCATAGTCTTTAGCATTTGTTGCCCCTAGCTCTCCTCGGTTATTATGCCTTCGTCTTCCAGGAGACTTCTAAAATGTAAAACTCTAGTTAAGTATGTAGATTTTCCATTCCTCAAACTTGCAGTATTTAAGAACCTGGTTGGACCGGCGTTATAGGCAATAAGCGCCTGGTCTATACTCTCAAAGCGATTGATCAGTGATGAAAAATAATATATGCCTAACCTCACGTTGACGACCGGGTCAAAAAGAGATTTATCTCCATTGAAAGGAATACCCAATTTCCCGGCTATAAATTCACCGGTTACAGGCATGACCTGCATCAAACCGATGGCTCCCTTATTTGATACTGCGACCGGGTCAAATTTACTCTCGACATAAATCATAGCCAGAATAAGAAATGGGTCTAGACCGTAAATTTCGCATTCCTCGTCAATAAGTTTGGCCAGTTTTTTTGCATCTGCAGTGGATATTCGGTCGGAAAACCTGAGAATAAATTTAAAAATATCGGCCTCATCCGTTTTGAGGCCCATACTTTCAGCATTTGTTGAACCTAGCCGTTTTGTTCCACCTGTCGGGGTCACCAGCGCCCCCAAGGGTTCTATACTCTTTACCTCTATATGAAAAATATTCTTGGATTTCAGGAAGAAAGAAATAGAAAGACAAAAAAGAGACAAAAATAAGGATGTTTTGAGAAAGCCATAGGCAGTGAACATAAAAATATCATATATCTTTCTTAACATTGATTTCACCTCACATTGTTAACGGTGGGCTTATTACTTTTATGGGGTGCTTGCGGTTCTGCCTGAGACCAATAGACAAAACCCTCCTTTCCGGGGTTCATCAATTGGACTTTAGTTATATTTAAGTCTGAAAAAAAGGCTTAAGACAATTGGTTAATTTAATACCTATGACATAGCCCATACCGAAACAATTTGTCTCTTTTCGCATAACAACCGTGTACTCACCCGATTAATCGGAGAAGCAACCAGGCACCCACGGGTAGAGACGCAAAATTTTGCGCCTCTACATTGGATTACTACTTTCACAAATGACCTAGGTACACACTCATGCGTAGGGCATCCCTCTGGTGTTCATTAAATAAGGAAACTTCTATATTTTATTAATCGAAGGTTTTGGCTTGAAGTTGATTAGAAAAGGTTTTTGATATTATCTCAATTAGAGGCTATAACACCGTTCTCCGGATTATAGACATAATCTTCTCCCAAAGGATTTGTTGGGAATTGTGCTGTACTATCTTTTTCTATAAACTCTTTTAACTCATTTAAATCTTTCGGATACCGACCATGCTCTTTCTTAAATTTTTGGATTCTAGATGATAAAAATGCCAGGTTTTGGTTTAATTGTTGACCCACCAATGTAGAGCTTTTTACCGCTTTCAGTTTACTAGCTATGATAAACTTTCCTCCGAGTGGCTCCTTGGGTATTTGTTTGACGATGCCCGCGTCTTTTAGGGCTTCCAGGTTTTTCGGTAGCTCGTTATAACGCTCGACATACTCCCTCAAAGCCTCGGTCAAGCGGTCTTCCATATCCATGGTATTTAGCTCTTGTAGATTTCTGAAAGCAAAATTCTTTCTTCCTTCATTTGGCGTGGTTTCATAGATTTCTCTCCATATTTTTTTAGACAGTTCTCTATTGCCGCCATAAGTATGAGCAGATGCTGCCATTCCCTTTATCGATGCCCGGCGAAAAGGCGAGAGACCGGGTTTTTCCGATGCTTCGTCAAATAGCTCTGCCGCTTTCTCATAGTCCTTAGCATAAAGATAATATACAAACGCCTCTTCAAGAGGGATTCTAAAGTTGTCCGGGTTGTTTTCCCTTCCTTTATCGAATAGCTTTGTCCCCTTCTCGATATCGCCTAAACCATAAGGCGGCGGTTCAGCCAGAAACGTACCGCCAAACCTGTATGCATTCACGAACTGCGGGTCCAGATCGGTAAGTATATCGAAATATTTATAAAGAAGGTCCGGATCTTGCTCTTTAATCTTTTTACCGCCGAAGTATTGAATTGCCCTTAGCCAATAGATGTCTGCAACTATTTCTTTGTATCCAAAGGAGATTTTCTTAAGCGCGGATGAGGTCAGGTAGAGGGTCTCCTCTATGGCTCTGAAATTACCTCTTATATCGTCAACCCTTTTCTGAAAAGGGATAGAGACGACAATCAGCGCAAACACAACTAGAAGTCCTAGGATTGGTCTTTTTGCAAGTGTATCAAGCATAGCCACTACAAATGATGCAGGATGCAGGATTCATGATTTGTGGAAGTAATATCCATTTGCCTATAAAGACCGTATGATTTTCAGCATAGGTCCCCATACATAATAGTCATACTTCTTTCGACAGGCTTGCCCTGAGCGTTCATCCTTCGACACGCTGGGAAGATCGGACAAAGGGCTCAGCATAAGCGGCCTACCTCCATAACCGTTCGCCCTGAGCTTGTCGAAGGGCGTATTTGATTTCTTAAATTTTTGACCAAATACGGTCTAAGTAAAGACAATTACATTACTCACAAGCTGTTCTTGCATCTTGCATAATGTTTATTTAAATTCCCTCTTCTGGAATATTATTATAGAAAGTAACAGCAGCGCTAAGGTGTAAAGCAAGGCATAGGCAGTGGTATTAAGAATAAGCTCCCAACTTACATTCCCTCCATACACGGCCTCGCGCCTTACATCAAACTTTTCCAAATTTGGCATAACCCTATAAATGACCTCGGTGAAAAATCCAGTCACAGGATTTTTGACCTGTTCGGCAAAAAGCTTCACATCACTCGAAAACCTTCCGATTGCAATTACCAGAAACGTAAAGAGCACCGTCATTACCGGGGTTGTAAAGCTCGAAAATACCAAAGCAACCCCGATGATTATAAGAAACTCAAGGTAAATAAAATAAACTGCTTTGAAAAACTCGGCGTAATATGGTCCGCCATAGTAAAACTTTATAAAATCTCCATGCCTTAACTCCGTGTACAGCACCAGCAGGAAAAGAATAACAGCCATGGCCGCAGTGTTTACTAGGAGGGTAAAAGCAAGGCCCAGATATTTGCCGAAGACAAACTCATACCGGTGTATCGGTTTTGAAAAGATGTTATAAACGGTTTTCTTCTCAATTTCCTTATAGACAAGCCCCATGCCCAGAAATACCGAAATCATGACCCCGATGAGCGAAATAACGGTAAATCCGAGGTCCTTAACAATCTTGTTATATTGCTCCCCGGATATACTGGCTAGGATAAGAGAACTCAGAATCATCAAAAATGCAAACAGGATTAAGCTGTAGAGAACCCTGTCTCTGACCGCTTCTATGAATGTATTATGTGCAACGCTCCAGACTCTGCTCATGATTCCAATTACTTAGCCACAAATAAACACGAATTTACACGAATAAAAATTTGTCTAGTTAACGATTCTTTCGTACTCTAATCTCTTCTTACCAAAATTTAAGATGATTGCTAACTGTAATCCAGTTGCTTTTAAGTAGTTCAACGTCTGCGCAATGTAGACATCTATTATTTTGTCTAAAGCTTTAATTTCCAATATAATTTTATCCTCAACTAAAATATCAGCGAAGTAATTTCCCACAACCTCCCCCTCGAAATATACCTTTATCGGTGCTTGTTGTTTTGCTTCGATATCTTTACGCGGTAACAATATCAGTAGAGCGTTTTCATAGACTTTTTCTAAGAATCCATAACCCAGTTTATTATGCACTTCCATATCTAATCCAATTATTTTATAAGAAAGCTCTTTATATAAAATATCTTTTTCATTCGTGTTCATCTGTGTAGATTCGTGGCTAAACCGGTTCATGATTCAAGATGAACATCCTTCTTCGCTTCCTCAACGAAGAGTCCTTCGAGAGATTTTCTTAAAGGATGAAGCGAGACGATATCCGCACCGGAATCAGAGACGACCTGGAATACCCTGGTCTTAATATCTTCGTCGAACCTGAGAACAGTAAATCCTGCTCTTTTTTCGACTGAAACTTTAAGGTCGCTAAGGCTGTTCATAATCCTTTCATCAACACCCTTGAGAAGCATCTCATAATCCGTATGAATCTCTTCAAACAGCTTCCCCAGCTCGCCAATCTTGACTACTTTCCCGTTCATAACCACCCCCACCCTATCGCATAAAGCCTCGACATCGGAGAGCATGTGGGAACTGAGAAGTATGGTTTTTCCCCTCTTTTTTTCCTCTAGAATCAGGTCCTTTATTTCTCTTTGTCCGATAGGGTCAAGCCCGGTCATAGGCTCGTCAAGGATAAGAAAATCAGGGTCATTTATAAGGGCCTGAGCAACACCCACCCTCTGAAGCATACCTTTTGAATATTTTCTCAACTGCACCTTTCGGGCATGAGACATTTTTACCTTCTCCAGAAGCTCATCGATTCTTGCGGAGAGACCTTTTCCATTTAGCCCATGCAACTCTCCCATATATCGAAGAAGCTCCTCGCCCGTAAGGTAATCATAGAAATATGGATTCTCCGGGAGGTAGCCTATGTGCTTTTTTACATCCACATCACCGAGTGGCTTCCCCATCAATTCAACATTTCCATCTGTAATGGGGACAAAACCCAGAACCACTTTAAACGTCGTGGTTTTCCCCGCACCATTGGGCCCGACAAAACCGAATATCTCTCCCTTGTTCACTGAGAAAGACACACCTTTGAGCACCCGAACCTTCTTTCTCAGAAATCCGGTGGCGAAGTCCTTTACGAGATTTTCTACTTTGAGCATGTTTTAGGAATCAGAATTATTTTTTTTAATTATAGGTATCTTAACGGATTCTTACAAGTTCTAAGAATATCGTTAAGCATAATGTTAATTTAGTCGATCTTAATCAGAACGGTGTTATCTTAGAGTCAAGATTTTTTCATTTTAACTCTAAGTTCTTCATAGTTTCATCAATCACAATCAGGGTCGGTACGGGATGATTCAAATTGTCCTGCGCTGCCACTAGATTGGGTAGTAGCAATACATTTGATAACCTTGTCGGCAAAAACAGAAAAATCTTTTCTTCCGGTCTTACCAGCACCTGTCATAGAAGCCTCCCAACCAAAATCACCTGCTAGCGTAGTAGAATCGGTGTTAACATCTCCACTCCATCCAATGCAATATCCTGCCTTTGGGTCAGTGCAATTGGCGGTAGCCGCTGCATTTCCGTCATTCACTACTGCACCTTCAAAAGTGATATCCAGAAGCGCATTTTGTTCGTCGTTGGTACCGGAAGGATCACGCAAAGTACCTGACGCACCCAACGAACCTATAAAGTTAGTATAATCTCTTGCGCCATTATCATCTAAGTCTTGTTCGGAATATTCATATTCTGCATCTCTAATAGTCTGAAGGGCTTTTCTGGCATTAGACTCATTAGCCGAAAGACGTGCTTTAATAAGGTTTGGAATCGCTATACCAAGTAATATTCCGATGATGGCTGCTACTACCAAGAGTTCAATAAGGGTGAAACCTTTTTCAGTATTTATACCTAAATTAAACATTAGAACCGCCTCTAATTTTTAATTAATAATCTTTCTTGCAATGTTTGTACCAGAAAGCAACGGCTGATTTTGGATATATAACACACTGAGAACAAAGAGTTTTTATTGATAATTTAATTTCTTAGAAAGTAGTAATTATAATGTCTTGACAAAATTTGCAGGAAATGACAATTTTTGTCGTGTGTTCCCTGCATACTCTATAACAACCCTTCAATATTTGTTTTAATAATCCGATAAAATGCTAACATTACAAGGCTCCGAAGAACCTCTAATGCTGAGTCTAGAAATTAAAACAGCTTGCAAAAAATTAAGAACAATATAAGACCCACATTTTTCGAGGGAAATATTTGACCTTTAGTCAGTTACGAGCCTGTTTTATACGGTATACTCAACTCTAATAAACAGCAATGTTTTTTAATTGGATAGTGTCTTATAATCTGGTTAAAGCGATTTAATAAAACTAAAAGGGTGGCAAGAATAAGATACTCTAGCCACCCTTTTGTACTTAGTCTTAGGTTGTTATTAATCACAACCAGGGTCAGTCCGATCAACTTCAAATGTTCCAGGTTGGCCGACTCCTGATGTGCTGACGTCACATCTTATAACTCCATCCCCGTATACTGCGTAGTCTCTTCTTCCAACCTTGTTAAAGCTAGTCATAGTTGACTGCCAACCAAAATCGTCAAAAAGGCCAGCTGCATTGGCAACGACAGCAGCATCCCATCTAATGCAATATCCCGCCTTTGGATCACTACAATCAGCACCCCCAGTATCGCTTGCCCCCTCAAAACTACTGTCTACAAGCGCATCTTGCTCATCAGCAGTGCCTTCAGGGTCACGTAAAGAAGGCGTAGTACCAGTAAGGTTACCTATTTCATCGATGTAGTCCCTAGTTCCATTATTATCCAGGTCCTGCTCGAAGTACTCACCTTCTGCATCCCTTAAAGTTTGCATGGCTTTTCTCGCGTTCGCCTCGTTCGCGGACATCCTAGCCTTGATAAGGTTAGGAATAGCGATCGCAAGCAATATGCCGATGATGGCCGCGACCACCAACAGCTCGATCAGGGTAAAACCCTTTTCGCCCTTCTTACTAACTAGTCTTGACTTAAACATCTCGACTACCTCCTATAAAAAATTTTGAATTGTCCAATGTTTTTGCAATCCCCGTGCCAACCTTGCCGTTTCGCTCTTTAATGATAATACAATCTATTGAAAAGCCAAGATATTCTTTAACCAAAATGCAACAAATCCGACCTTTATCCACCCTCCCAGAAGTAGCATTTTGCGCAAATTACCCCATTTTTACGACAAAAATTGTCAAATTGACTGATTCCAGACGTATTTTGTCAATCCTTGGGATTGTATGATTTTATTCCTTTCGGGGCGAGCGGATTTTCGACAATTCTCCCTCTTCCCATGGTAGAGCAAGAGGATAATTGGCTTTATAGAAGCAATCTCTTTTTTCAAGGGATTGCTTCGGTCGTTTCTCTCCCTCGCAATAACGCCCGAGGAATCCCAACTCTCCTCTTTCATTTTTTCTTGCTCACGAATATGACACCCGAGGTGTTCACCCTTGGACCCTTCGGTCTAACTCAGGGTGGCCCGGCTCAAAGTGAACGGTTTTTTATCTCTCCTTATTTAGCGGATGCATGCATACGCTCATGCTGAGCCCTGAGCAGAGACGAAGGGTCGAAGCATGATCTTTTGTTTATCAAGAGTTGTGTTCACCTTCCATCCTTCATCAGGCCTATCATGGAATTGTCGAATAGCTAGACTCGTCGAGCATTAACCTATAAACTAAACACCATCTACTAACAACTATTCATTAAGATTCCTATCTCTTATGATTTTGCCAAATAAACGCTCCAGCATGAATATCAGCATTAATTACTTGTCACGGCTCTGCTGTTACCACTCTTCTTGTAAATCCCGCAATATCACATATTATTTTAGGCACTTGATTGCAGGATGTTATATATATACAATCATAGGGAGGAAAGCTAAGGAATGAAAAACCGATTTATATTATTTCCTGCCTGTATTCTCTTACTGATACTACTTTTGGCAACCGGTTGTGGAAATATAACAACCTCTTCACATTTTAGCCAGCCCGATACAAGGCTAGGTAAATACGCCGGGCTAGAAATCACAAATCTTGAAACCCAGGTCGAGCATGTTCCCAGTGATGCCCTGACCAAAATCCCCGACGAAACGGCTAAACTCCTCATTTCCGGTAAGTCCAGATTTCAAAAGGTAGGGCGAGAAACAATCCAAGATATACCGGCAGAGAATACACTTGTCCTTTTAGGTGAGATAATCGATTATCAATCCGGGAAAAGCGTCAAATATGAGGGCGGCGCGTTGAAGTTCGGCGAGGTTGCCCTAACCGTTCAACTGGCCCTTGTCGAAAAAAACACGGGCAAGGAAATCGCCACCGGTGAGGTGAACGGCTTTAACTCTCTTGGTTTTACCGATGCCGGCCTGTATAAAGGAATGGCAGAGGAAATAGTAAAATTCATATACCAAAACTATTGAAAAAAAACGCCAAAAAAATCTTTCCATGAGGAGGATGTAAAAATGAGGGGAAAATTTTTTATGTTATCAGTGGTCGCATTTTCGCTCATATCCATTTCTTTCCCATTACACACAGCAAGCTCTAAAGAAAAATCTAAGAAAGAGGATAGCGCTAAAGGTTCAAAGGAAGTTGAGTATTATATCAAAGGTAGGGAGTCCTACCTCCTTTTTACACCGAGCGGATTTGAAGACGCAGTCAAATACTACAATAAATCTATCGAGGTTAATCCAGAATATGCGCCTCCTTATGCCGGACTTGGAGAAGTATATTCCTTCACCGGTTTTTACAAATTCGAGGTGAGGGAAGAATACGAGGCAGATTTTAACACCTCCTATAAAAACATAGCTAAAGCACTCAAGCTAGACCCTAACGGCAAAGAGACCCAGCGGGCGCTGGCATTGAGCTATCTACACCTTAGGAGGTACAAGGAAGCGGAAGCAGCAGCCAGACGGGTGCTTTCTCAAGACCCAAACGATGCCGAAAGCTACTACATAATTTGGGCTTCTACCGGGCGGGACCCAAACAACCCAAACATCAAAAAAGCCCTAGAGCTGGACCCCAACCTGGTCATAGCCCACGTTGGCTTAGCCCAAGCCTATTTTTACAAGAAAGGGGATTACAACAAATCCACGGAGCACTACAAAAGGGCAGTCGAGCTGGCTGACTCTCCGCAACTGCACAAGTACCTGGGAACTTCACTGAGAACGCAAGGCTATCTGGGCCAAGCTTTATCCGAGTATCAAAGAGCAATCGAGCTCGACCCGGACGACGCATCCGTATATACGGACCTTGGAATTACTCTTCTCTATATGAATAGAATCGAGGAGTCAATCGCCAGCCAGAAGAAGGCGATTTCGCTGAACCCAAACTATCCCGATGCTTATTATTACCTGGCCATAGCCTATGAAAAAGCAAACAACAACGCCGAAGCGGTGAAAAACTATCAGGCCTTTATAAACCTCACTATCGGGCATGTGAGATATGCAAACTACATTGCCAGCGCTAGGGAAAGCCTGGTTAAACTTAACGGCAAATAGTATCATAACTCTATGAAGCAACTCAATACGCAATCCAATGTCATTGACCTCAAGTTCGGCTTAGAATCGCAAGCCAGCCTGTGGAATATAGTCTTTGAGGGATTTGACCAAGAAGTGGTCTTGATTTCCCGCTTCGAGGGTAAGGATATAGAGGCTATTCGCATACTCTACAGGTTCGGTGCAATTGTTAAGGACAAGTATAAGGATTGCCAGGTAGAACCCACCGGCCTAGGGCTCGTGATCAAGAAAAAGCTGCCTACAAATGACCTGGCCGTAATTCGTCAATGGACAGAGCTTATGTACAGTGTCCGGGAAGAGATGACCAACATGGTAAATGAAGAGTTAAAAGTTTAGAGTTCGGAGTTCAAAGTTAACAGGAAAAAACCTAAAGCATTAAAGTTTTGATTCAGGTATCACTCGTTTCTTTTTGCTTTTCATCAATTAGCTTTTGCAAAAACTTCTCCTGAGCATAAAGGTTCAGAAGAATTTGCCTTCGGATGTCGGGGGAATGGGAAAATGCTTCTTCGACATCTTTTTTAGCTCTTCTTATTTCCTCGAGCTTCTCCTCAAGCTTTTTGATTTCATCTTCTTTGTCCATGTTTATTCTCCTAAAATACTATACCAACAAGATATGCTTTGGTAATAATATCACTCATCCGTTTCAATCGAAGGATGAATTTGAAACGTAAGGTGTTCATCCTTCGACCCGGCTCAGGACGAACGGGTTTTATTAATCATTAATTATTTTAGCGGATGTAAATCCGCTCATACTGAAGTCCTGAGCATCGTCGAAGGGTCGAAGTATGAATTTCTTGAGGTATTCATTCTTCGATCGTTCGACAGACTCACAAGGTCAGTATGAACGGAGTTTTTTCTCATTTCCAGCGGATGCAAATCCTCTCATCCCGTAGTCCAGCGTAGTCGAAGGGTTGAAGTATGGGTCTTTAACTAGCTACGGATAATTATGACGTTGAACCAGCCGTGAAGACGTTTCACAAAAGGCGTGACCATAGATAAAATATATCCAGCCTCTCAGCCCTTAATAATTTAAGGAGAGACGGGGGATGAAAAATGATTTTACGAGGTGATAAACTATGCAGAAGAAAATTCTCGGAGCCCCTGAAAAATTTCTCGATGATTTGAGAAAAGAATTCCAGCTCATAAGAAAAAAGATTCTCACCCATCCCTTTGTTGGCGGTGTGGAAAGAGGGAAAACTCCAATAAAGAATCTACAGTTCTTTCTCAAGCAACAATTTCACATCGTAAGCGGAGACTTTAGAAACTTGGCCCTGTACATCGCCTTTTCTCCAAACCAGAAAATTAGAGATTTTTTCCTAAATTTAATAAGTGGAGAGCGAAGCGCCCTGGATAACCTATTCAGAATGGCAAATGCTCTTGACCTGAGCACTAACGAACTGGTTAATTCAGAGCCTCACGCCGGCTCGTTAGCCTTCACCAACTACTTTACCCGCCTGGCAGCGTACGGATCGCCCGGAGAAATTGCCTCATCCATAATTCTTGACTTCGAGGTCTGGGGAGAAAACTGTAATAGAGTAAGCAAGGGACTCAAAAAGCATTATGGTTTAACCTCTGAAGATACAAAGTTCCTCGACGGGTTTTATCCCATCGGCTCTGAGTTCTACAGCAACATATTGAGTATAATCGGAGAGTACGCAAGAACGGAAATGAACAAAAAGAAAATGAAAACGGCTGCACGACTGGGACTCGACTACGAACTCATGTTCTGGGATACCATGCATAAGTACAAAGGAAAGATTTAAAATGCAATAGTTGGGATTAAAGGTTTCAGACAATGTCGGCACAGGTGTTGCCCATAAATACGCTGACGAAGGATGAACTCCCTACATTTTAAATTCATTCTTCGACTAAACTCAGCATGAGCGGATTTACATCCGCTGGAAATAAGGAATAAAAACCGTTCACCCTGAGCGCAGTCGAAGGGTGAACAACTCAATTCTTAAATAAGAACCACATCTCCGGCGACAATCACCTCGGTCGTTCCATCATCCTTTTTCAGAACCAAATGCCCATTTTCATTTACTCCGGTAGCAATGCCTTCGACCATATTCTCATCATATATCGCCCGCACCCTACGATTAGATGATCCCCACCTTTCCGTCCATTCCTTGATGATTAGAGTTTTCCCTTCACTCATAAACCTCTGATACCATATTTCAAGCTCATCGATAAGAGTGGCAATGAACTTGGTCCTGTCGATTTCCTGTCCGGTTGCCTCAGTAAGAGAAGTTGCTATCTCTGCTACTTCTCCCATCTCTTTCTCCATTATTTCCCTGGTCATATTCAGGTTCACTCCTATTCCTACCGCTACAAAATCAACTCTTTCTCCCTTAGTCTGCATTTCCGTCAACATGCCTGCTACCTTCTTGTTATCAATAAGCACATCATTAGGCCATTTTATGGAGGCGTTGGCTCCCTGCCCCTTCACCGCCTCATACACGGCAACGGCGGCAACAAAAGTAAGCAGTGGAGCATCGCTTGGGTCGATATTCGGACGAAATACTACCGACATATAGAGATTAAGCCCCGGTGGTGAGATCCATTTCCTTTGAAGCCTTCCCCTCCCCCTGGTTTGAGAGTCGGCAATTACCACCGTGCCATGAATAGCGCCATTCCTCCCCAGCTCACACGCTACTTCATTCGTAGAGCCGACTTCTTCGAATAAATATATTGGCTCCCCGATTGTTTTCGCCCTAAGAATTTTTTTTATCGACTCGGCCGTTAACGTTTTCATTACTCTACCCCCGGCTAAAGTTTTGAATAATAGCCTAAACTCTTCGTTATCAATATCGTGAATCCTACCTCTTGGGTCGATGTACAGCTCTCCAATCTCTACGAGTCTATTCACCGAAGCTTCGTCTGCCTCTATTTCCCTCTCCATTATACCCTTGGCTTTTCCATATTTTCGCAGCCAATCATCCTTCGAACTGTACAGATAGTTATCAAGATAATGACTATGTGTTATCACGCATTTATCGGGGATATAGAGAACATCCTGCTCGGACCCGCTTTTAGTGACTAGACGCTTGTAGATTACTCTCATACTTTATTATAATCAAAGAGAGCACAGAGTCACTTGAGTAAACCGATGCACGATTCAAGATGCAGGATGCCCGATAAAATCCTCATGAACTACTCATCATGCATCGTGTATCCTGGATCCTGGTCTATGTCCATTCGTGCCCTCTCTGTCCTTCGTGGCTAATTTACTCCGAATTTCGCAATCCCAAATCCACAATCTCCGGGTGCCAGAGCTTGAAGTGATTCTTGTGAACCTCGGTGTATGCCCCTTCGGTGTAGTGTTTATCATAAAATTCCAGGTCAAGATGATGGGCCTGGAAAACCAGCCTCGCAAACATCGGGTCGAGAAATGCCGGGAATCTACCATAGTTCTCATAAACGTAGGTGCAAAAATCCTTCACAATCTGTACTCTCTCCGGAGAAGGATGATACTCATCATCGAGTACTCCCTGGGGATTCCGGTATGGATAGGGATTTCCCTCCTTCCAGAAATCTCCCCTAATCCTGAGAAATTTATCCACCGCCTCACCCATGTCCTTTACATAGGGTGGGCACAACGCTTCAAATACCCCGTCACGCCCTACCGGAACCGGGTTCAAGATGCTTCTTAAACTCTTCTCCGGGCTTATAAACCTGAATCCTAGTCCTTTGTATGATGGATTAACCCCCAAAGCATAATGGGGAAGGAGCCCGGTAAAAGCCCATCCTCCAAGCCCGAGCGCCTGGAGTGCGAGGTTCATATTCTGGCATATAAAAGCCTGTTCCACATTCAGCGTGGTGAGAACCCTAAGCTCAAGGTCGAAGAGAGACATTCTTACGTCATTTCTTATATAACCCTTCTCAATCCATTTATCCAGGCCGCATGACCTTCCGCCATTAAGCTCGTCGATGATGTTGAATCCATATTTAGAGCCGAAATAGATAAATAAAAGAACCATGTATTCGACGGTGGTATTGGTGACCGGGATGAAAAAAGTAGTTCCCGGCTTGTTCGTATTCCAGGCGTTGAAATCAAATAAACCCGGCTCTCCTTTTGGCAAGTCCGCTCTTCCATCCTGGAGTTTTATCAGGCTCTTCCGGAAAAGTCTTATTACTTTCTCTAACTTCTCCTCCTCGGATTTGCCCGAAAAAATCAGGGTCTCCCCCGGCTCGGGCATGAGGTTGAAGAGCTTTACCATATATACCCCGTTATCGTTGGTATAGAAGAGCTCTGTAGAATGAGAATTGCAGGAACAGGGCCAGGAACGCCCGGTCCACTGGAAAAGCCAGGAGATCCCGGTTCGGGGAAGGTCACCCAAAGAAAGCCCGGTCATACCTGTTCCCGCCCAGACCAGGAAGGCTTCTTCAAGCTCGGTAAGCGGAATCGGCTCGAACCTGGATTTATATTTCAATGTTCCTTCTTTCATCTCCATGCCCAGGCCGAACCTTCTGGACCGTCTGGTGAATATGGCATCGAGAAGACCAAAATCTAAAGCGACATTAAGACCCTCCGGGATTTTCATGTTGAACTCCTTAGTATTTTATTATATAGATTTTATACAATTAGATTAACGATTGAAACTTAGAGTTTCTTTTCTGTAACTTGTAGAGAGATGGTATATTCATAGCGATGAAACTTCTATCAAAGCTGGCTGACACCAGCTTTCGTGATAAAAAAAAATCCCCCGACCGCTCTACAAAAGAGATACTGAAGAATAAAACCGAAAGCCGAACACAAGATTCGCCCCTACGTATGTTGATTCTGGTCCTATGCTTCTCCATTCCGTTTTCTTTTTCCCTACCTGCTTTTACAACCGATGACGAAACGGATAGGGAAATAGAGAACTTGAAGCTGGAGATAAAGAGGATTCAGAAACAGCACGAAAAAGAGATTGAGGAGTTGAATAAACGCATCGAAGAGCTCGAAGCCAAGAGCAAGGAAGAGAAAGAATACGCCGAGCCAGTTAAGCCGCAGGAAGAAGTCGATGAACCGGCAACAAAAACATTCGTCACCGAGTGGTGGAAGTATGTAGAGGTGGGATACAGTAGCGGGTTTTTCATGGAAACTAAGGACGATTTATTTTCCTTAAAAATAAACTTCCGTTCTCAGTTCCAATTCTTCGTGGAAGATGAAGACAGCGATACGCAAACCGGTTTCGACATTAGAAGGCTCTGGATATCGTTCAGAGGAAACGCTTTCCTCCCTTGGCTTAAATATTTAGTTATACTGGAGGCAAGTGGTGATGTAGAGCTACTTGATTATATTCTCGACTTCGCCAAATTCACCGAAGCCGTTCCGAGAGCAGGACAGTACCGGGTTCCTTTCAACCGCGAGGAGTTGACCGATCCTTTTAACCTCCAACTCGTGGATAACTCTATCGTAAATCGAGAATTCAGCCTGGGCCGGGATGTAGGCGCAGGTATAGGTGGGGTTGTCGGTAGATTCCTTACGTATGAAGTGGGTATATTCAATGGAGACGGAAGAAATTCCATATCCGATAACTCCAACCTACTTTATGTAGGGAGAGTTATGTTCACCCCGACCGGGCAGCCCCGGTATTCTTCCATTAATCCATTCCCGGTTTCGGGCGATTATACCTACTCACAGGGGTCTTTTGATAACCCGGAAATTCCGCTCATAGCGGTAAGCACCGCCTTTGCCTATCTCCCGGGATTCAAGCCCGCCGAAAAGAGCCCGGACAATGCTTTTATAAACGATAGAGTCATTTCCCTTGGCTCAGTCAAAAGCGATATCTTCCAGTTCTCCACCGACCTCTCGATAAAGTATCTTATCTTCTCACTAGAGGCGGAATACGACCTAAGAAACATAAATCCGAATGAAGCAGGAATAGACAGCCTACTTTCCCAGGGAATAAGAATACAGTCGGGAATTTTCATTGTTCCGAGAACCCTTGAAGTGGCGGGAAGATTTGCCCTTATCGACCTGGACAATGATTCGGACGACGACCGGATTTGGGAGATCACACCCGGAGTAAGCTTTTATTTCCTTAAGAACCACAGCCTAAAACTTCAGTTTGATTATTCTTTTATACGGGATGAGTTTCTGGATATAGACACCAATAGATTCAGGACGCAACTTACGGTAAGTTTTTAAGGATAGGAATGTCGATTATATTAATTGCATTAATAAGTTGTCATTGCCAGCATTAGCAAAGCAATCCGTTGAGATTCCTCACGTACGTTCGGAATGACACTTGCTGTCAGATTGCTTCAAGACGGGACCCGTGCTGAGTGTGAACAAAGTATCTCTCACAATGACCGGAAGGTAATTACATTTGTTCCATGCAAGGAGACCCTCCATGAAGAAATGTTTTGCAATTCTAATTTGCTCTATTTTCAGTCTTGGGTTTTCCATATCCGGACACTCTCAAAACTCTAACTCTACTAAAAACTACGGCCTGATAACCGGACAGGTGACCGTACTGGAGAAGAAATTCATGGGGGGAATGAAAGAGAAGGATGATATGAGCGGGGTAGTCGTTTATCTTACCGGGTTCCAATCAGAACCTCCAAGAGAGGTGCATGATTTGGTACAGGAAGACAAAACCTTCCATCCCATGCTTCTTCCCATAGTTGCCGGACAAACCGTGACCTTCCCCAATCACGACGATATATACCACAATGTCTTTTCCGTATCTCCGGTTAAATCCTTTGACCTGGGCCAATACAAGTCCACCGACCCGCCCAAGGATGTTACATTCGATAAGCCCGGCCTAGTGCCAGTTTACTGCAACATTCACCCCCAAATGATCTCTTTCGTCCTTGTCCTGGAGAATAAAGCCTATGCCCAAACCGGAAAGGACGGTAAGTTCACTATATCCAATGTTCCACCCGGGCGATACTCCATAAACGTATGGAAACCCAGAACCCAAAGGGTGAGTAAAGAAATCGAGGTTCTGCCCGGACAAGAATTATTCATAGACTTCGAGCTTAAAGAGATCGAGAAGATACCGCCCCACAAGAGAAAAGACGGCACCGATTATCCTGAAGAAGAAGATAACTGGGAGTAATATCGTAACTATCAACCGCTAAGGCATTAGGACACTAAGTTAGAATATAGAATCCAGGGGCCAGGAGTCAGAAGTAAAAAGGAAAAACTTCTAAATTCTGTATTCTGACCTCTGGATTCTTCTTGAAACTCATATTTTTCCTTCGTGTCTTAGTGTCTTTGTGGCAAACTAATTAACATAAATGTTCTCAAGACCATCCCTCAGCTTCCGTACTAAGATTTTTGTTGTCTTGGCACTGGTTGTTTTCATCTCCATTATAACGGTGCTTCTGGTGCTCCAAGAAACTACGAAAAATCAGGTAAAGGAAAACATAAGGTCCAGATTTGAAAGCACCATCTTTGCCTTCAGGCAGCTACAGGAACTAAGAACCCAATTCGCCCTAGATGAGATTAACTCTCTTACCATGAGTAACGCTCAATTTCGCACCATACTGTCCACGGCATCAATAGGGACGGAGGATTTTGGTTTTGGTCTGGCTACAGATCATAATGAGATTTTAAAGGATGCGAACCTCAGGCTAAACTCCCTTCTTCCATTTATCTCAATTTACCAGAAAGGCGATGTTTTCCTGGTGACAAACGCCCAGGGAGAACTCCTATTCACGAAAGAGGACCCGGAGAAATTTGGCCAGGATTTAAGCGGCCTACCTTTTTTCAGAAGAATTTTTGAAGAGCGGGAAGCAGTAACCATATGGAATTCCCGCTTGGATAACGTCGAGGGTATAAAGATTTTCCCGCCCGGAGTAAAAGAGTCTATATACCAGATTGTGGCAAAACCGGTGGCATTCGGGGATGAGGTCCATGGGATTGTTGTCTGGGGCAGCCGAATTGATAGGAAAACACTGGAGAGCATAAAAGAGATTTCATCGGTGGATATAATTCTCTATTCCAAAGCTGGTATTAACGCATCCACCTTTTCGCCTCAAAAAGAAGAAGAGCTATCAAAACAGTTCGAGGCCGCGACGGGAACAAATACCGACGAAAATTTAGTGGAAGAGTTATCATTGGGTAAAGAACAATTTCTTGCCATGAAATCCTCGATCCTGCCCGATGTTCCGGCAGGAGAGGGTGGATTCTTAGTCCTCAAATCACTGACCGAAGAACTCAGTTTCTTGAAGAAATTACAGATCACCCTGCTCCTCGCAGGCGGGCTCATACTGCTCATAGCCGTAGGACTCAGCTTCTTTTTAGCAGAGGGGGTCACAAAGCCGGTCAAAACCCTAGCAATAGCAGCAAGAAAAATCGGAGAGGGAGAGCTTGACACCCGGGTAAATATTCAAACCGGAGACGAGCTTCAGGAGCTGGGTGGCGCATTTAATGATATGACCAAAGGTCTTAAAGAAAGGGAGTTTATCAAAAGCACCTTCGAGCGCTACGTTTCTAAGGCCGTTGCCTCTGAAATCATCAAAAACCCGGAACTGGTGCGCCTTGGAGGAAGCAAGAAAGAGCTCACCGTCATGTTCTCAGACATAGGCGGATTCACCACTCTCTCCGAAACCTTGACACCGGAGGAAGTGGTCAAACACCTGAATGAATATTTTGAGGGAATGAGCTCGGCAATCCTCGAATTCAACGGAACGATCAATCAGTTTCAAGGAGACGCCATCGTAGCTTTCTGGGGAGCGCCTGTTCCACAGGAAAACCACTCCGCCCTTGCCTGCCTGGCAGCGCTCAGATGCCGGGATTTTCTTAAAACCTTGCAAGGAAGATGGATAGAGCAAGGAATACCGGCAAGGACTTTCCGCTTCGGTATTAACACCGGCGAGGCGGTAGTGGGAAATATCGGCTCCTCCTCCCGGTTTGAATATACGGTAATTGGAGATGAAGTGAACCTGGCAAGCAGGCTAGAAGGTGCCAACAAGATTTACGGCACTCAGATACTTATTTCCGAAAACACCTACAGGCTGGCCAATGAAGAAATCGCCGCCAGGGAATTGGATACTATACGCGTAGTCGGAAAAACTTATCCTGTAAAGGTCTATGAACTTGTCTCACTAAAAAGCGACTTAGATGATAGAAATAGTGCGATTTTAGAAAAATTCCAAACTGGAATTAATTTATACCGAGAACGTAAGTGGAATGAAGCAAGAGAGTTTTTTGAAAAAATACTTGAGTTAGACCCCGGTGATACACCATCTAAAGAGTACCTCAGGCGTTGCAACGAATACCAAAACTTCCCTCCACCTCCGGATTGGGACGGTGTGTATGAACTGAGGGGTAAATAGGTGTTTTTATTATTCCGTGCTCTATGCCAACTAGCCTTTTTGTTTCCGTAGTTTCTCCTGCACCCACGGATTTAGAAGAGTTTCTGGGGATATACCTCTTTGTTTAGCTATAGAGCGAACCTTTGCTGACAACGAGCTTTCCAACGGATAGTAGGTTATCTCAGATTGAATATCAACCTCAAATTTAACTGGTCGGGTCTGGTTCCAATATTCGGAAAGGTCGTGATTATCCCAGAACTCGCCAATTTGCTGG
Source organism: Thermodesulfobacteriota bacterium (assembly GCA_035559815.1). Lineage (NCBI taxonomy): Bacteria > Pseudomonadati > Thermodesulfobacteriota > Thermodesulfobacteriota bacterium. Next base: position 19,856 of record DATMAT010000029.1, on the reverse strand, counting down.
TAGGAACGTGCCTTTGAAATAGAACTCTTATCTCTTATCTTTGTCAATATGTTCAGGACGGCGTAAACCAAATTTTTAAGAATTACAACCCGGCTTTATCCGTATTAGATTATCTCACCTAAAATACGGAATCACTTGGTTGGTCAATACCTTATAACTCCACTCTCGGTCGGCGCTGAAGTTGTGGATTAGAAGATGATTCGCCCCGGCATCGATGTACTCCTCTATTCTCTTTATACAATCCTTCGCTGAACCGGAGAGGGTAAAGTCAAACACCGCTTCCTTCGGGAAAAGCTTTCCCTGCTCTATTATTCTTTGCTTCTCCCTTTCATCAGTCGTAATCACATTCATGTAGCCGAAGCCCTCGTATTCTTGGGGAAGCTTGACCACATACGCCTCTTCGTAAAGCTCAGACCAGATTAGGGTGTGCCTCAGATTCTCAAGCGCCCGGTAAGCATCATCCTTGTCTTTGGCAATCGATGTAAAAAGGTACTGGCATTTCTCAAATCCATCCAAATCACCACCCACACCTTTTCTCCATTCCTCTACCTGCTTACACCTTTTGGCAAAGAGAGATGGGGGCTGAGGGAGAGTAATCCAACCGTCTCCCATTTCCGCAGCAACACGAAGGCTCTTTGGGCGGTGTGCGGCAATGTAGATTGGAACCTTTCCCCTAGTCGGCTTTGCCCCCAGGACCGCTTTCTTGAATGTAAAGAACTCACCTTCATAGTCGAACGGTTCCTCGCTTTCCCAAAGTTTTCTGATTAATTTAACTGACTCCACCATCCGAGAGAGCGGTTTATTCCACCTTATCCCATAAGGGTCGAGGTTCATCGCCTCGCCTAAACCAAGGCCGAGTATGAATCTTCCGTTCGTGAGGTGGTCGAGCGTAACAAGGCGCTGGGCCAGAACAGCGGGATGGAACTTATGAGCATCAGAAAAGGAGCCCATCGAAATCTTATCGGTTAAAACACTGGCCGCAGCAATAGTGGATAAAACGTCGTATGCAACCGGTCTCATAAAAACCATATGATCCCCGGCCCAGAAGCTATCGAACCCGGACTCCTCGGCCCGCCTTATGAATTCCAGGAGCTTCTTGGGCTCTTCGCCAGCCGGAGCTACAATGCCGAACTTAAGATTGGGCATGATAAGTCACTCCCACTATTAATAAACTTTAATCTTACAATAATACCGTCTCAGTTGTCATTGCGAGGAGCATAGCGACGAAGCAATCCAAAAACGAGATTGCTTCACCGCGTTAGCAATGATAATGTACTAGTGTTAACCCGTGGCAAGAAATAATACTATCGGGGCGAAAAAAGGCGGCTAGCTAAATAAGTCCTAACTGCCGCCCCTTATTTTCATAGCTTTAACTTAATCTAAAATAAAAATACGAGCTTTTAATACTTAAAAATTACTGAGCAGGCTGGGGTGCGGGTGTGCTCTCGGCTCCTCCTGGAGCAGTCTCTCCGCCTCCCGGTGCAGGCGCCGCAGGCCCACCCACAGTGATGTAGTTTTTAGCCTTATTATACCTTTTATCCCAATTGGCTTTCACTTTCTTTATATCCTCGATTGTTTGAAAATCCCCACGCTTTTCTCTGTACCTCACTATCCGTCTGGCCAACTTTTCCCCGATGCCCGGTACCTGAGCAAGCTCTCCAGCCGTTGCTGTATTTATGTTTACCTTGGTGGCCGGTTCAGCCTTCTTAGGCTTGGGCTTTGCCACCGGTTTAGCCTCTTCCTTGGCTTCCTTCTTAACTTCCCCCACCCCTTCTTTAGCCTGTTCCTTTTCTTTACACCCATAAGATGCAAAAACAAAGACCGTAAGAGGAATTACTAAGAGTAACATGAACCTTTTCATTTTATGCCCCCTGTGAGCTTTTGGTTAACATCGTCGATCCGATGTGGATATTATAACCTAACTTCAAATTACAATAAATTAAGATACGGAGAGAAACCCACGGTTTAAGCATAACGAATATATTGATTTACTATCTTAGCCCTTCGAATTAATGACGGCCTCAACCGTCTATTTCTTTTTAACCAGGAACGACTCCATGCTTCTCACCGTCTTAGAACCGTATGTGATCACGACCTCAACATCGTACATGCCTTCGTCAACATCTCGCGGTACCTGGATAAAGGCATCTATGGTCCAGGTACCCGGCTTAAATGCATAGTAAGTGATATCCTCAAACTGTGTCTCTCCATTAAAAAGCACCGTTCTAACAATCTTCCCGTTCATAGTACCGGAAGGAGGGTTAGGACACAAACCGTAACGTATTCTCTGGTTTATCTCGTCTCCGGCGTTAATTCTATCCGGAATCACGTCAATTTCTTCGATAACCAGCTTGTCTTTCATATATGTAGAGCAAGAGTATCTCCTCGAAGCATCCTCTGGGGGCGCTACCATCTTCTCGCCGGGCTTTCGCATGGACATCATGGCCCTCTGCTGTATATCCTGAATCTTATCGACTGTTGTCACACATCCCGATAAGACTAAAGCGGATATAAAAATTCCACCGCACATAAGTATATTTCTCATCTCTACTAACCTTTCTCTTACCTGGTTACCCTCTACTACACCGTCCCCTAGTCATAGGTAAAGCATCATAATAAATAGCGCCTACCCATCTTCCGTTTCAATGATTAGCATAGTATTTTATGTTTCACCTTCTTTTGAATCCTTGCCCCATCAACGATTCGCAGTCAAGACCCATTAGCTCATTATGCTTAAAAGAGGGATAGAAAAGTTCGGCATCAAGTCCATCAAAATAACATCCCCTTTACAGTCGTTAGATTGTAAGGCTCGGCAAAATAAAGCCTGAATTAAGGTTACGGAAATTACATTATGTTATTTAAAGTTTAACACAAAGTGGTTTTCACTTCGTATAAATTCAGGCTACAACCCCTGAAATTTAACTTTGCTCATCCGTGATAGCAGAGCAAATAACTATCTAAACATAAAGAGTGCCGCCCTCAGTCTTTGGGCGGTACTGCAGATTTGAATGGGTCAATAGTCTCATCCGATTTAGCCGGCTTGGGTTCTTCCCTCTTCTCAGCTTGCGGGGGTGGAGCGGTTTCAGTTTTTTCCGGCATAAAGTAAACGGCGAGAAAAACTACTACTAAGATAATCACACCTATTACAAAGGCTACTGGCATTTCTCCCTCCTTTTTCAAGAACACTTCTTGACCTTGTTTGGTGGTTCCTCCCTCCTAATTCGATAATAATTAATTATAAAGACCTGTGTCAAGGATGAAAATTTAAACAATCTGCAGTCCGCCCCTAAGATCCGCTTGACCCGCTGGTCAAAATGAGTATTATCCAGGATAATACAAAAAACACATCGTTGAGCTTTAAGGAGCATTAATTGGCCTTTCATAACCAAGAGCCTCTCACACCAGAAGATGAAGAAACCAATCCTAGAGTAGAGTTTACCCCAGAATTGATGACCACCCTTTCTTTCATAGACCGGGGATGCCTACCTCACCTGATCGATGGCAAAACGGCCTTTATATTCAAGGTGCCTCGAGAGAAAATCGACTCCCTAAAAGTTATAAAAAATATACTATTTGGCCTCGAATGCATAAAAAGGCCGGAATTCCCATCGGTAAAGATGTATTTCTCGCTTGTAGATAAAAATAGCAAACCCCACCGCTTTGATTATTTCTTCAATATCGAATCCGGTGAAGATATGGAACTTCTGGAAAAGCTAAAGGACCAGGATTACCTGGACATGATTTTTTTTAGCGACAAAATCGAATATTTAAAAAGGGTTAAAATAAGTAACGACGATCAAGAAAAAATAAAATCAGTTACGGCTGAGGCAAGAGGTTAGTTTGACAAAATTTGGGATTTACCTAATAATATCCCTTCAAACGTTCCATCGGAGTAGCGACCGTCTTGGCTAATGCGAGAATAATAGGTACGGGCTTGTCAATTCCCGAAAGGATACTTTCAAACGCTGACCTTGAGAAAATTGTGGACACTTCCGACGAGTGGATACGTACAAGAACGGGAATAGTAGAGAGAAGAATAGCCGATCCGGATATAGCCTCCTCCGATATGGGTTACGAAGCATCGCTTAGAGCATTAGAGGCTGCCTCACTTAATCCCGAAGATATCGACTTGATAATCCTGTCTACAGTTACACCCGACTATCTATTTCCCTCCACTTCCTGTCTTATTCAAGGCCGACTGAAAGCCAAAAAAGCTTATGCTTTTGACGTCTTTGCCGGATGTACCGGATTTATATATGCACTTCAGGTAGCTAAAACCTTCATAGATGCGGGGAACGCCGAGACTGTCCTGGTTGTAGGCGCTGAAACATTATCCAGAATCACCGATTACGAGGACAGGACCACCTGTATTCTCTTCGGCGACGGAGCCGGAGCGGCGGTAGTAGCAAGATCGGAAACACCAGGAATTCTATCTATTTGCCTCGGCTCGGACGGAGATGCCTGGAACCTTCTCTATATGCCCGGAGGCGGAGCGCGCCACCCGGCCTCAGAAGAGAGCGTGAAAAACAGGCTTCATTACCTTAAAATGCACGGGAACGAGGTGTTCAAAGAGGCTGTGAAAGCAATGGGGGCGGCTTCAGTCGAGGCAATCAAAAAAGCGGGTGTGGACCCGGAGGAAATTGATTTATTCATATCTCATCAGGCGAATTACAGAATCATGGACGCCGTGAGAAGGCGCCTGGATATCCCGCCGGAGAAGGTATTCATGAACGTGGACCGCTACGGAAATACCTCGTCAGCTTCGGTGCCCATCGCCCTCGATGAAGCGGTAAAAAGCGGCAGGCTTCAGAAAGGGGATTTGGTTTTATTTTCCGCCTTCGGCGCTGGCTTCACCTGGGGCTCGGCAGTGGTGAGATGGTAGTCTCTAATATTCCCGTATAACCCAATATCTTTTTGCAAGAGGAGACAACATTGTCTACCCAAAGCATGTCTGGAATTTACCAAAGGGACCGGTAGATCACTTAAAACCAAAGAGCCTTAGAAATCCAATCCCCTATCCCATCACACTAACCTTATCCGGTGCAACTTTAACAATAACCCTCTTCTCTCCGGGTGCACGATATGGGTACTTATCCACTCCCAAATATTTTTTGGCCATACGGTCGATGTGCTCATCTGCGCCGTCATGGGTCATTTCGACAGCCCGTCCCTGAATCACCACTTGCTGATACGGGTTATCGGAATTGAGTATGGAGATTGATACCCGGGGATCCTTTCTAAGATTTTTGGGTTTAAGCCTGCCCTCAGCGGTATTGAATATTACATGTTTGCCATCCGTGTCTATCCAGGTAACCGTCGCATGAGGCGAGCCGTCCGGCATCAGCGTGGCAATAGTGGCGAAATTCTTTCCTTCTTTAATGAGCTTAAGAGCTTGTTCGGGTAATTTAGCCATTGCGTCCTCCTAATCAGATATTCCTATTTAATTTTAACCGAATTTCATAAACGACAGATGAGTAAACCAGCAAGCTCCTTGTGTCAATTGCGAGGAGCCCTTCGATTTGACTCAAGATAGACGATGTGTGAAGAAAGATTCATTTACCCCCCACATCCTAACCTTCCCCCGCTGGAAGGGGTGAAGGAATTTACTGTCACCGGTTCGGACGGTGTGGGGGCTTTTGTAACCCACACCAAACATTTTCATGCGGTGTTAGAAAACCTGGTTATCATTCCGAACCATGTCCAGAGCGGCAGCGAAGGAGCTTATGAGGAATCTTGAACTATTACATCATTAAGATTTCTCCCTTCAGTCGAAATGACAGAACCTTCATTGCGTTTCCCATACCGCAAAACCGCTTTTGTCATTCCGAACGGATGTGAGGAATCTTGCAATGTTTCAGGTTATCTTCCTGGGAAATGACGAAGCCAAAACTCTAAGCGACGCTAGGGACGATCAAAAACAGAAGGATTCCTAGAAATAACAGCGGAAAAAAACCAGAAGAAATCCCCAGATTAGGAGCTCGAATGACATTCTAATATCTTACTTAGTTATCTTAAGACTCGTCACGACACATCGGTTAGGTAAAATGATTAGCCAACTCGATAGGGGCTTATGGCAGACTCCGAGAAGGAGGTTTCTCAGATTATCATCCAGATCATAAACATCGTACTCCCGGTTTTTCTGATCACGCTCATCGGATACCTGTTCGGCAAGATAAAAAAGATAAATCTCACCGCTATCAACGACTTCGTAATATACGTGTCCACCCCGTGCCTCATCCTGTCGTCGCTCACCGAGGAGCCGCTTGCAATCAGCCTTGCCGTGAAGGTCTTTGTTTCCGTTATCGGAGTGATATTGGGATGCCTCGTAATAGGCTTTCTGACAGTCAGAATATTAAATCTCCGTACCAAGGTTTATCTTCCAACCGTACTTTTTGCCAACACCGGAAACATGGGGCTTCCCCTGGTGCTATTCGCATTTGGCGATTTGGGGTTCAACGTCGGAATCCTCTACATGATTTCTACCACCGTTCTTCATTACTCGTTGGGGATAATGATCTTGAATTATGGCAAGAGCCCGCTCGAAGTGTTCCGGCTCCCGCTCATCTATTCAGCAGTGCTCGGTGTCGCTTTCAGCGTGATGGAGTGGAACATGCCTACGGCAATTCATAATGGAATAGACCTTCTGGGAGAGGCCAGCATTCCCATGATGACCTTTGCATTAGGGTATAAATTGTCCGAGGTCAGGCTAACCGACCTGAAGAGGTCGTTCCTCTTCGGCGGATTAAGAGTGGGAGCCGGGTTTATTTTCGGGCTGGTAGTGGTAAAAATGCTCGACCTTAGCGGGGTTATCGCCAGCGTGGTGAAACTTCAATCGGCCATGCCCCCGGCTGTTTTTAATTTCGTCCTGGCCGAGAAGTATAAACAAGACTCCCAGGTCGTAGCCTCGATCATAATGGCCGGAACGTTGATCTCCATCGTCACCACGCCGATTATCATCGCCTATTTAATCAGATGATCTCGATAAAACACAAACCTGAGTTCCGAGCGGCGATAGGAAATAGCCCTGCATGAACTCCGTAGGTACTTTCTTACTAATTTGAAATACTTTAAAATTAAGGTAGAGGTTAAATGGGAAAAGGCTAGAGTTTGGAGGCAAGAAAAATGAAAGAATATAACTACACGATAATTCTAGAAAGAGAGGAGACGGCAGTTACCACGCCTTTTGCCCTGCTCTTCCAGGCTGTCACACCCAGGGTGATACCTACGAAGAAGCTGTTGGGAATATTAAAGACACCATGAAAATCTACTTAGAAAGTTTGAAAGCTCACCGAGAAAAAATTCCTACCGAAGATCACTGCTGTCCAAAATAATCAAGAATCAACAATTCACTCTCGTAAAACAAAGCCTTTAGATGGCTAAAACATATTTTAAAAATCAGGTCCACTCTTTTATGTTACTATGCAAGCACCGTCCTAACCCTATTTTTTAAAATATCTTATCTACGCCTCCGTGACATCCTCTCTAAACTGACACACCCCGTCCCTTCGGGACACCCCTCTCTAGAGGGGAATTTCTACATCAAGTACCCTCTTGAGAGGGGATTTAGTGGTGTGTAATGTGCGTGAGATGAAGAGACGCACAGTCACCCCATGCAATTCCAAGCAAAAAGAAAAACTTCATAAACTAGCCATGCAGCTAGTAGTGCCTATAAAGTGCATCCTTCCGCCCTTCGACTTTGCTCAGGACAGGCCCTTCGACTCCGCTCAGGACAGGCTTACAGAAGAAGAATTAAAGAGGGGTTACTTTTTCTTTGCCCGTCATTGTAGTTCTTTGATTACTATCAGGCCGACTCCGACAATCAATCTGCTATGTAGGACAAATTTGGCCGAAGATATCATCACAAAACTTATAAGATAGAGCCCAACAACTTTAAAAAGCTAGTTTAAATTCAATTTTTAGCCCCGGACCTTTCTCTTTCCCTCTCTAAATCCAGCTCCGTAAAGAGACCGATGGAATGAAGGGCTTCGTTGGCTTCATCCAAGGACTTAGAGCCCAAAACCAGTCTCGCCGGTTTTGACACCTTTTCCACAACCACAACTGGAGATAAATAAAACGTAACCGTGGATGCTGTGGAGAGATAAACCTTCCTAGTCTCACTGCGGATGTACTTTTCTCCCCTCTCCCCCTTTGCACATTCAACCGGAATTCTGCTTGCCTCGGTCGGAATTTTTGATATCACCATCTCCATCTCCCGAAGAATTTCAGTGGTAATTCCCCAAGCTCCAAGAAATCCCCCCTCTCTTGAAATCAAGCTTAACGACCTTTCTAATTCATCCGGAGTAAGCTCGCCATCACTGCCATATCCGAATAGGCCGAGGAGAGTGTCGTATTTTCCGCTCAGCTCGGAAAGGGAGGTAGTCATTATAGCGTCTGCAAGCGGGCTGGCTAGTCCTTTTTCATCCCCGAATCCGATTGAATCACCGCCCACATCTATGCCGATTAAGAGATCCGCATTCAATTCCGACATCGCCTTATCTAACCCCTTTACCACACCCACAACCCCTTTCGTTATGTCAACCAGTAGCATTTCTTTTTCGTATATCTCGGCCATTTCCGTCTCGGCGAATCTGACCCCGGTGGCGGTTACAGTGTCTTTATTAGCAAACCAAACGGTATCATTCAATGGGCGAAGATTTTTGATTTCACCAAAGACTCTGGGACCGGGAATGGGGTCAAAAACAGACCTTTCCCAGGGAAGACCGCCGAGGATGCAATCTATCCCGAACATATCGAGTAGCCTGGCCGTGGGGATCGTTCCCACGATATCCCCGCCTCCCCCTATTCCTATGATGATCGCCCTTTTTGATTTTTTTAAAATGCTTTCTAAAGACCGGTTTTCCGATACCATAATATTTTCAGCTTGAGCAATGTCCATATTGATAAGGTGTTACTTTTTGTAACCAGTGCAGGAAAGGCTAACCAATATACGAAAGCTATCCGGAGGAGCATGAGCCGGGTCGTCAAATTCCTCTCCGGGAAGAGGTTTTGCACGTACCTCCCAGTATCCGCTGAACCCTGTACCACGCATCGCTTCGGATGGGACGCCATTAGCCTGAAGGATAACCTCGCGACCCTCATGCAGAACGGTTATAGGCCTATCAATATCCCCTCTTATGGTTTCTATGCTTTTAAAGTCTCTTAAAACCGACGGTTTAATCGTTTCAACACCAACCAGATCTCCGTCAACACTAGGCTTGATACTGATTACTATCTCCCTTTCCGTTCTACTAGGCAAAAGAATAACCTCTTGCTCAACAAATGTTTCTCTGCCGTTACGCATAGCCTTGATTGTGAAGATGGTAGTATCAATCGGAGTAAATCTCTCGGAGCCGGCAGGTTCCACTGCCCCCGTTCCGGGAAGCAAAGGATTAGATAAAAGTACAGTGCTGCCTCTAGCCTTCCAGGAAACTCGGGTACTTTGCCCTTCACATACAAAAATTGGGTTTGCCTCAAAAGATACTATTTTAGGACTGCACGCTAAGTTGCTTATCATGACTATAAATAGTAAAAGCACACTCAGATTATGATTCATCAAAACTCCTAAAAAATTACGTTCCATCGGGTCTTATAATATAGCGCTAGCTTCTTTTGAAGTCTAGATTTTAAACTTCTTCTTCCCACCTCTATTCTTTCCCATGAGTTGAGTGATTTCCACTTTGGACGTTTCATCCCAAAAAAGACTCAAGGAAAATGTGGTTTCTTAGGTTAAGCACCGAATCCTTGGGAATTTCAAAATCAACTACCTCCGGATGGAGTATCCTGGCCATTATCTCCAGCCCATCTACCACCCTTGGTCCTGACCTGGAGAAGTAGGAGTTTGCATCCACTAAATAAACGTGCCCCTTTCTAACCGCGGGAATCTTGTACCAGAAATCGACCGAGGTTAAGACGTCCACCTCCTCGAGGGTTTTATCTATACCAAAACCGCATGGCATGAGAACTATGACCTGTGGGGCATGGTTTAAAATCTCTTCCCAGGAAACCCGGAAAGAGGGCTTCCCCGGTTTCCCGGCCACACAATCACCGCCGGCAATCTCCACCATCTCCGGAACCCAGTGCCCGGCCACATAAGGCGGGTCGAGCCATTCCATGCAGAAAACCCGGGGACGATCTTTCTCCGCCGCAAGCAACGACCTGACCCTTTCTATCCTGGATTTGAGCTTGTCCACCAACTCCCTTGCCTGCTCCTTCTTTTGAGTCGCTTCTCCGATAATCAAGATTGTTTCCAAGATTTCACCAATGGTACTCGGTGCCAGAGAAATTATTTGAGGGTTGTGTCCAAGAACCTTCACTGCCTCTATGACTTCGTTCCCGGAGACGGCACAAACATCGCAAAGCCCTTGAGTAAGGATTATATCCGGGTTAGCCTTCCGAAGAGCCTCTTCTTCCACGATGTAGGTGCTCTTTCCGGCTTTATGGTTTTCACTTACCAATCTGTCTATTTCCAGGCTGGAAAGCTCCTCCGGGTTGATAAGGCTCATTATTACCCTGGATTTACTGGCCGCTTCGGGAGGGTAATCGCATTCATGAGTCACCCCTACCAGGTTGTCCCCAAGCCCCAGCGCGTAAACAATCTCCGTCGTGCTTGGAAGGAAGGAGCAGATTCGCATAGCAGAAACCCCCGCAATAAGTTAATGAGAAGAAATTATCCTCTCCTAAATATCTTTAACTAATTTAGTACTCGATGCAAGATAATAAAAAGGTTCGATAGATCATACAGTTAAAGTAGCCGTGGAACAAAAAAGCCACCGTGCAGTTTATCGTAGAGACGCATGGCCATGCGTCTCTACATTTATAATGTGGATTTTCTAAGCCGGTCTATTCCGGAAGAGAACCAAGTCTAAATATGTGCTCCCATCGACTCCTACTCCGGCGGAAGTATAAGCGAAGTATCTATAGAGCCCAGTTGACTGCTGATTCCGGTGATAAAAAAAACATCCGGGAATTCTCCATCTTCCCTTATGGCAATGTCCTGTATACCGTCAAAGAACTGAGAATTTGGATTATCCCCCCTGAGGCCAGCAGGAAAAGGGGCTATGAAAGGGAAGGGGTTTACTGAATCATCCAGTGTATCCATCACCGCAATCTGGTCCGAGTTAAAAAGAGCTATGAACGCCAGGCCGTCATCACGAATCTCCACATCAAAAGTTGCGTCAAGGTCGTCAGCCGAAGTTATTACTATCGGATTATCCGCGCCCCTAATGAGAGTATTATTTAAAAGGTCAACTTTGAACAGTACCCCGGCCAATCCGCTTCCCAAATATCCGAATCGGCCGTCCGGTGTCGGCTCGAGCTTATTTGGACTACAGGCAAAGGGATTTTCACCGCTTAAAGGAATGAAGATGGAGTCTGCAATATCATCAGATTCAGTATTAATGACATCAATGCTTTGAATAGAGGCCGGGTCGCAGAAGAAATCCCCTGTATCTGTGTCGAAATCCGTATCTCCCACATTTACGGAATAAATATTCCCGTTTAATTCGGTTATTTCATTCGTCCCCTGTCCACTAGAATCAATACGTTTTATGAACTGATTTGTCTGAGTGTTGATCACAGTTACAAACCCGTTTCCAATAGGGTCAAAGAAGTCATCTAGGTTAGCGTTTGTTACATAAACCTTACCGTTTGCAATAGCCACTCCCGACGGGTCTTCGAAAGCGCCAACGGCTATAAACACAGTCTGGCAGGGTGAAAAATCTCCGCCAGTACGAGCTATAATTGCCTCGCACTGCCCTGTTACCACGTTCACCACGGCAACGCTCTGCCCTATCATATTGGCCACATAAGCACGGGTGTCATCCAAAAAAGCCATAGCCACCGGGTCGGAGCCGGGCGGTAAGACTATCGTTCCTATTTGCTCGGGCGGACTCTGATTGATGTCGAAGACCTGGATGTTATCGGAGAAACCGTTCACCACGTAAGCTTTTTCTTCCCTTATCACTATTTCCGTGGGTACGCTGCCAAGTTGAGCTATGTTTCTGGCCACGGCATCCCTCAAAATAGAAACACCTATCGTCTCATCTATGCCGTCTTCTTCTATAACCACTCTGAATATGTCCTCGGTCGAGGCGTCGAACTCTACGGAGAAACTTCCGTCATCCCTTACATTGGTGGTTTTAAAATCACCGGTATCTAAGTTGGTAATCCCTACAAATGCTCCCGGAGTGGCCGAGCCTCTTGGTCCGCCAACTTGAACCGTGTCTGAACTGCTTCTCTCCGCTACCGCCACGATGCGGCCGGTAGGGATGAAACCGGAGCCGCCGTCACTCGTCTGACACCCGCCGATAATAAATCCCCATATCCCCAGGATGAAAATAACTATAAGGAACCTCATTGCTTTATCCTCCTTTTTTTCGTTTTAGCCGCGAATGAACACAAATAAAGACAAAGGATGCAAGACTTCGTCGTGAGCTCAGTCGAACGAAGCACGATACAGGATGCATGTAAGAATATTCATATAAATCCTGCATTGTATATCATGAATCATGTATCTCACTTATCTTTATTCGTGTTAATCTGTGTTAATTAGTGGCTAAGTTTCGTTCTTTCAAAACTTTATTCCTGCCGTAAAAAAAATCGTCCTTCCCGGAAGCGGGAAGTCTAAGGCGTCCTGCACGTCCAGGTTGTTAAAGACGTTTTTTGCTTCGAGCGTAACGAATATATTCTTCCACTCCACTTTTCCTCCCACATCGCTCGTGGTTCTGGCATCGGTGGTAGCCGAGTCCGGGAATGGACTAAGTGGAATCTTGTCTACATAATGTGTCTCCCAGAAGAACGAGAATGAGCGGTATGTTAAAACCCCACGAAAGTCAAACTTGTTTCTGGGCCTTCCCGGAAGCTGCGCCCCGGTATCCTCGAGCTCACCGTCAAGGAAGGTGTATCCGGCAAATAGCTCCATAAAATCAAACGGTCTTAAGACCAGGCTGGTCTCGATTCCCTGCTCGGTTGCATTTCCTACGTTTAATGGCTCTATCCTCTGCGCGCTGACGAAAACGAAAAGAATGAGGTCATCAACCTCGTTCCTGAAGTAGGTAATCTCAAAACCGACTCGCGGATGGGAAAAAACCAGACCGAAATCAAAATCAAAAGAGCTTTCCGGCTTGAGGTTTGGGTTTCCGCCGATGAAACCCTCTTCGGGAAAGAAGAGTTCACTGAAACTGGGCGCTCTGTAAGACCTTCCAACATTACCTTTTAGAGAAACATACTTCAGAGGAGAGAATATAATTCCCAGTTTCGGCGAGAATCCGGTATCGGTCGTGCTTTCCTCGGCGGAGGTTTGGTAAAGGTCAAACCGTATTATCGGACTTATGAGAAGGAGGTCGTCAAAAAGATTGATTTCATCGCTGAGAAAAGAACTAAAAGTAAACCTTTTAGGGTTATCAAAATCCTCATCCCTTAGAATATCTCCCCTCACCTCCGTGGCGAAGGTCACTATCTGGTTGTAAGGCGCATACCAGGTGAGCCTCGGATTTAAGCCGAAGCTGAAGGTCTTGCTGAGGGTGTCAATAGGGATTCCAACCGTGGGCTCAGGATTTTTGAATTCGAGCCAGTCAAACCTGTTGAACAGGACCAAGTCAAAATCTATGTCCTGCCTAAGAAATCCACTCTTAGAAATGTTAATGCTGGTTAAGTTTCTCAGGTCTTTTTGGTTCGCATCGGGCTGCTGAAATTCGCCGAGCCCGGGAACACCCTTGTCGTCGTAATAAAATTCGTTAAGAAAGCCGATCGTCCAGCCGTTAAGCTCATATTCAACCTTCCCCAGAAAGCTTTCGGAGAAGAACTCGTTGTTTATCCTGGTGAGGGTCAGGTTATTGACAGACTTGAACTTAAAATCGCCTTCACTCTGGGCGTGTGTATAAGAGAAGAAGTAGCTCAGATTTCCTAATTTCTGAGCCCTGGAGAGGTTTGCACTCAGGGTGTTGAATGAACCGTATGTAAAGGACAAATTGGTGAAGGGGTCGTCTGTTTTTTTGGTTACTATGTTTACCACTCCGCCTATGGCATCAGAGCCTACCAGGGCCGATGCGCCGCCTCTTACGATTTCAAATCTCTCCACGTAATCAATGGGAATGGTAGATAAATCCACCCCTCCCCCCAGTGGACTGTTTATCCTCACGCCGTCTAGCAGGATTACCACCTGGTCATTGGATGAACCGCGAATAGACAAGGTTTTGAGCTGGCCAAACCCGCCGAAGTCTCTCACCACTACACCCGGGGAGAAAGAAAGAATCTCAGACGTGGTGTTGTACTCACCGCCGAAATCACCGAGGTCGATCACGGTTGAAAAAGCGGAAGGGTAATCGAGAGGGGGCTCTACCGGTACTTCTTCGACAACCACCGGCTCAAGCGTAATAGTCTCTTCCTCTTCCGCAAGGATATCCGCGGAGAATAAGAAGAGGAACAGCAGGATCAAATTTTTCATCAGGACCCCCGGTCTTCAGGGAAGAAGACAGGGGTTCGTTCTACGGTTGAAGTCATTTACTTTCTCCCCTCGAAGAAAAGCAAACTCAGTCCCCAGGCAGGTCTTCTGGCTTGTAGCATCTGGCTCCCTTGCGCCTTCCCGGCATGAAAAGAATTCCAGTGGCATAGTGCAAAGGGCTTTACGGGCTACTTACAGCAGCGAGCGGGCTGCGCCGGATTTTCACCGGACTTCCCTCTTAGGCCTTCATAGGCACCCGTGAACCTTAATTTTTAAAAGAGCTTCGAATTGGAACTCAAATATAAACTTAATATTGATAAAGTCAAGGTGAGTTAAGAGTGGGTTAACTACAGGTTTAAAAGTTAATTCTAACTAAAATCTCCACCCAGCTTAATCACCTGCTTCTGCGCATGGTAGGAGCTTCTGACGAGGGGGCCGGCCTCTATGTGGGGGATTCCGATCATGGTCTCGCCGTATATCTTCAGGTCTAACTCAGTAGGAAATTTCATCCGGAAGTTTGTTCTCAGATGAATGGATTTTAGATTCTCCCAACTCCTTTTTGTGTTTCTTTTTCCCACTCAACGATCTTCACGTACTCATCTATATCTATAAGTTCATCAATCTCCTTTGGGTTAGATAGCTCAATTACAATCATCCAGCCATCTCTATATGGGTCATGTACTAAAGGGAGTGGGTCATTGATTAGATTAGCGTTTACTTCTAAAACCTTACCACTCAATGGGGAGGAGAGATCTACCGTTGTTTTCTGGGATTCTATTATACCTATAGTGTCACCGACTTTTATTTCATCACCTAATTTTGCAAACTCTACATTGGTGATAAGGGTCAAGAAATCAGCAACTCGCTGAGTGATCCCTATACGTGCTTTTCCATTTTCAACTTTTATCCACCAGTGATCTTTCGTGTATTTTAGGTCCCTTGGATACATCACTCACCCCTCTTCATTATGGGTTCAACGAATTGTCTCAATACATCGTAGCTTGGGAGTCCGGCTAGTTGTCTTTTACCTACGATAAAAGTCGGCGTACCGATTACACCAAGCCTAGTTTTCTCCATTCGAACTTCTAGTAATCTTCCGTGGTAACGATGCTCATCCAATGACGAGCTTAGATCGTCAGGATCTAATCTAAGTCCTTGAGCAATATCTAAAATCACCGATTTATCTCCTATGTTTCTGCCCTCCATAAAATAAGCTTCAAAAACCTTTTTGTGAAAAGAACCAAACACCCCTTTTTCCTTTGCAAACTCCGAGGACTCGAGCGCAAGGTGAGAGTTGGATATAAATGAATTAGATTTAACCTCAAGCTTTTCTAACTCAGCCAGTAGCCTCATATTTTCCTCTACTGTCTTTAGGTAGTTTTCTCCGAGAAAAGATTTTGATGCTCCGTTTTTAGGTATATCAGGATGAATTTCATAGTTTTTCCATTCTACCTCGATAACATATTCAGCTTGTAATTTCTCTACCATTTTTAGGGCAAAAAAGCAGAAAGGACAGATATAGTCGGAGAAAACTATTAGTTTAGGTTTCATGTCTTCTTTATCTAGTGTTCGGATGAGCCCAGTTCTTTAGTAGTACCCCGTGGCATAATGCCTTTTCTTATTTGAATCATTACCGGGTCAAGTTGAAACCCATACCGTGTGTAGCTGTATTTCTCTGGAACCTCTACTTCAACTGGGACGGTCTCGAGCCCAACTTTTATTGCCTCAATAAGGAGTTTTTTCCTTTCTTCTTCTGAAATGGAATCTATAATTACAACGAGGTAAAAAGCATCAACTATAGCTATATCTTTCGGTTCGACGTATTTCTCTGCAACATAGTATGAGTTGTTTCCTACTAGTAGATAGCCTTTCCTGACCAAAACTTCTCCCTTCTAGTTTTTCAAGAATTTTATATTTTTTTAAAGACTTAATGTTTATTTTTCTCCCCCTCGGTGGTACCAATCTCATCAGGCAGCCCACGGCGGTACGCTACCTCTTCAATCGGCACTTCGTATTTTTCGGCGATTTCTTGATCACCCAATTCTCTATCATTCGAGAATTCTGCTCTGCCCATCGTGAGATAAGCGGCAAACCTGCGTAGTTCTTCTACACTCCATTCCGGTTTTTCACCCGCACCGATTGCCATAGCAAGCACCCAATTCTTTTCACTTTCTTCAAGACTTGGGTCTAAAGTGATGTTTTTTTCCGGCTCCCATTCTACTACAGCTGCTGCATGCCCTTTATATTCAATCACACGATGCAGTTTGTGGCTTGATTCGGTATCCCAGGGCGGAAGTTGATACCCTTGCTCTTTTAACCAGTTGCGGCTGGTAATGTGAAAGCTTTGCAGATCCGTTGCACTCAGCACCATATAGTGAACGGTTCTTCGAATCATATTATCTGTCCCAGTTGAGATTTCCGAAGAGGTTCTCGTGCCAAAGTAATCCTTGTAGTTTTCCAGAAACTCTCGTAGCAAGTTTGCATCCGAGAGCTCTGGGTCTCTACGAAGAATATTTTTAAGTTGGTCTTTCAAGGGTTGATAACGCTCATCATCTAATGGTAGGCTTACTTTCTTATCCATGATTTCCTCCATTTCATATGGAGAATAAATTTAGCTTCTAAAGAAATTCATAGTATACAAAGAGTTCTGCCCCGCTTATTTGCTTTTCAATGACTCTTTTTCTTTTACCCTCTATCTCTTCCTCATCACCTATTACAATGTAAACATACTGGACAGGATGCCTTATTTCTGCTTGGATTTTGTCTAATTCACAGATCCATTCAATCTCTTTGTTTTCTATCCCTGCCACAGAAATTCTCTTGCTACAAATCATTAATGTTTGACACCTAGGACAAATAGGCATTAGTCTCTCCTAGAAAACAGATAGTTTTCGCAGATTCGTGCTTAAATTATCTTTTAAGCTCTAGGACGGTGGGTTCTGATTCTAAAGATGTAGTCTCTGGAGGAATCACTTCAAATTCAAGTTGATCACCGGCGTTTTCGACTACTATTTTACTGTTACGTGGTAAAATTTCCTCGATAATTAAACGGGCTAAGGGCTGGTGTAGGTAATGGCGTAAAGCTCTTTTTAGTGGTCGGGCTCCGTATTTTAAATCAAAGCCCTTTTTAATGAGAAATTGTTTTGCTCCTAGAGTAAGCTCAATATGAAAGCTATGGTATCTCCGAAGCCGTTTATTTAGTTCATGTACTTGAATATCAAGAATCCGCATCAGATCATTGTGACTTAGCCATTTAAAAACTATAATTCCATCTATCCTGTTTATAAATTCGGGCTTGAACGTGCGCTCGAGTGCCTCCATAGCAATCTGCTTGCGTGAAAGCTCCCAGTCAATTCCGACATTTTTTTCACCACGGTCAGCTCTTTGGTTAAAAGACTCGTGATGGTCTGCGACTGCTTTCAAGGCTTCAGAGCCAGCATTACTCGTCATAATTACAATTGTGTTTGTGAATCGGATTTCTTCCGTGCCGCTAGAAAGACGAAGAAGCGCATTGTCAAAGATCTGAAGAAGTGTTTGATGAACCACAGGATGGGCCTTTTCGACCTCGTCTAATAAAAGAATCCCGGGCTTGCCGAATCTTCCTTCAATTTTATTTTTGTCTAGTATCGTATTATTTTCTCTACTTCCAATATATCCGGGGGGCGAACCGGAAAAAGATGCCGCATAGTGCCTCTCAGAAAAACCGCTCATATCGACTCTGCAATATGCACTGGATTCCCCATGTATTGCTTCGGCAAGAGCCTTCACGGTCTCTGTTTTTCCCACTCCAGTTGGTCCGAGAAATAGAAGAACGCATAAAGCTTTATCCGGTTCATTGAGCCCCGCTTCTGCGATCATTAATGCTTCTTCTATTCGGTTTATAGCTTCGTCTTGGCTAATAATCCGTTGTCTTAAGTGTTCGATTACCTTTTTATAATCCATAATTCGCTTTCAATTCTTGAGAAGCTTAAATGAGTATAATTATAATTATAACTCTACGCCATTTAAAGGTAAAATAACACCTCCATTTTAGGGGACAAGAGCCAACTCTTGTCCCCTCGATTTTCCTTACACCCGGAAAAAGTATCAGCCTCGAGTCCTAATTCTTAGAGCCTACTTTTCTCCCTTTATATTTTATGCCGTTGCTGCTTCTTCTTTAGGAATAGCAGTGGTGCGCGTGAGCGACTCGACCAGTTCTTTTGCCTTAGCAGGGTTTTTCACCCAGAGTTTATAGAAGTCATAAGGACACTCGGCAACCCCATCGGGTGGTAACGCTGTATACCCACGATGGAGGGTATTAAAAAGGTGGTTTTCTGCAGTCCAGTTCTTTCTTGCATCGCGAATCGCGGAGACTGAAAGAAGTGCATACTGTACCTCGTCAGGACCAGTTCCACATTCTGCAAGCACCGTTCCATCAAAGTTTACGATATTTGAATGACCGAAGTATGAATAAACAAGGTCACGCCCTGCCATATTGGCTACAGCGAAGTATGTTAGATTTTCCCATGCACGAACCTGTGAAATCATTCTCTGCTGTTCCTTGGATGGATACATATAACCCTGAATCCTGATTACCAACTCTGCACCCTTCATGACCGTATCACGGACGATTTCGGGATGGTTTCCGTCATAGCAAATTATCGCTCCGATCTTTAGTCCCTTAGGACCATCCGCGACCATTGTCTCATCTCCAGGATACCAAGGTTCCATTGGAACCCAGGGAAGAATCTTGTGGTATTTAAGCACGATGTCACCCTTGTCGTTCATCAGGATAAATGTGTTGAAAGGATTTCCTTTTGGATTTTCCTCGCCTGTGATTGAGAATACGCCCCAGACTTTGTTTCTTTTGCATGCATCAGCCCATATCTCGGTTTCGGGTCCAGGAACTGTGGTCGTAAGATCACGCCACTTTACGGGATGAAATCCTTGAGTAGAATACTCAGGGAAAATGATTAGATCACAACCAGGGTAGCCTTTTTTAATACCATCCATAAACGACGCCATGCGATTACAATTCTTAATGACATCATCTTTGGATTCACAAATTGGCACCTGGTAGTTAATAACGGCTACACCCACCGTATCTTTTGATGATGATATTGTTCCTACAGGCATGGTTATTTACCTCCTTTCTTGAATTTTGAGTAAGAGACATAAGTCCCCAAATACTAAATAAGGATCAAAGAGCCATAGATGCCCCTTCACCACTAGACTAAAACCATATTTTGGTTTCTCTGCATCACCTCCTACAAAAGAAGTATGTTTAATGATCACCCTTCCTTATCCTCGTACTTATCTTTTAGTTGTCTAACCACCGCCGGGTCGGCCAGTGTCGTCGTATCCCCCAGCGCTCTCCCCTCGGCTATATCCCTTAGCAGCCTCCTCATTATCTTGCCGCTTCTGGTCTTGGGAAGTT
>DATMAT010000028.1 GCA_035559815.1 Thermodesulfobacteriota bacterium | reverse complement strand
CTTCTCTTGCCGAGTTCAGAATTAGATTATTTTGATGTATTAGCAGTAGAGGGTTCATTGTTGTATACGCTAATTGAGGAATGAGTCGCCATGAATTAAATGCTGAAATATGGGTTTTTACATATTATATTAAGTTGATATATGGCGACCCGGATCGAAGCGTCGAGGCTTCTTGTCTGGCAGGCGGCCAAGATGAAGGATGGAAATATGAAGTTCACTAAACACTCGGCAATGGCCAAGGTGTTCGCGTCTGAGACTGCAATGTGGGTGACGACAAAGGCAATTCAGATTCATGGAGGATATGGATACACGACGGATTATCCAGTCGAGAGACATTTTAGAGACGCAAAAATCACGGAGATTTATGAGGGGACATCAGAGATTCAAAGAATCGTGATTGCCAAGGAGGTGTTAAAGTAATCTCCGTGAGTTTGTAAGTACATTGAATTTGTTTTTATAGAGAAGGTAAATGCTTGCATTTTGAAAAAACTTTTTTTTGCACTACAAAAGCCAAAAAATAAAAGTTATATTAATTTCTTAAAACCCAACTAATATCGGTTTATTTTCAAAATCGCGAGAAGGAGCGTATCATGCGTCTTTTATTTAAACCACGAGACCCTAAATACGTTGGCGAAGGGACCTTACCGTTCGGGACATTCGATGACACAAAGGGATGGTTACCCATTACCAGATATCTGGAAAAGGGCGCAGAAATGTTTCCGGATAAACCGATGTTTCGAGTGGCGGATAGGGACGGCAACCTGGCAAATAACTACTCCTACAAGGAAACAAACCAGTGGACTAATCGAGTGGCCAACGGTCTTGGGCGGAAGTTTGGTGTGAAGAAGGGAGACAGAGTGGGCATATACATGCTCAACTGCGCCGAGTACGTTATCTCGATCATCGCCATCCATAAGGCAGGGGGTGTGCAGGTTCCTATCAACAAAGACGAAAAGGGGGAGCGTTTAGCTTATATCATTAATCATTCAGAGATGGTCGCTCTGATTATTGATTCTGATAGTATTCCGCTCGTCCAGGATGTAGCTAAGGATTTAACAAATCTAAAAACCATTTTCGTCACCGGAGAGCCGGACCTAGTTCCTGAAAATATCGGCGGCATCGAAACCCTACCCTTTGAAAACTTCCTGGATTTTTCGTCGGATAATCCGGGTATAGACGTATCTATCGCCGATATGGAACGCTGTATGTTTACATCGGGCACCACCGGAATGCCTAAAGGGGTTATAAGAAGCCACGGGGGTGTGATTTTAACGGTACGAGGTTATATTCAACAGCAAGGTGTCCGCAGCGGAGATGTTCTCATGAGCGTCCTCACCCTTGGCCATGCCAATGCTCAGGTCATGTGTCTTTTTACCTCGATTGGAGCTGGTGCTACGGCGGTTTTTTATCCACGTTTTTCAGCTTCGAGCTTCTGGAAGTGGGCTTCTGAATGCGGTGCCACTTGTGCAAACATGCTGGGTGCAGTAGCCGAGTATCTATGGGCATCCCCCCCCAGCGAATGGGACAGGAAGCACAAAATTCGTATCATGCTATCTGGACCGGCACCGCGTAATCTCGAGGAATTCCAGGACAGATTCGGAGTCCGGATCATCGATGGCTACGGGTCTACGGAGATGGGTATGGTACTCTGGAAAGACCCTGAGGATCAACGCCCCGGCTCTTCAGGTTACCCGATGGAGGGTTATTATTTGGAGCTTCGCGACCCGGAGAACACGAGCAAGGTTATACGCCCCTTCTGGGATCCTTTTGAAAATCCCACACCGCCAGACGAGGCCAAAGGACTACTGTTTATTAAGCCGTTAATTCCACACACTACTCTTAATGAATACTTCAAGGAGCCAAGGCGAACAAGAGAGGCATTCGATGACGACGGTTTCTTCAATTCGGACGACATCCTGGCGCAGGGAATAGATGGAAGGTTCTATTTCCAGGGGAGGCACAGTCGAATAAGGGTCTCGGGAGAAAACGTAGACCCGATTGCGGTTCAAGATGTGGCCATGCGCTATCTGGCGGTACAAGAAGCGATTGCCGTAGGGATTAGGCTCCCCAATGTTTCGGACGATGAAATCAAGCTAAACATAACTCTAAAACCGGAGGGATCTTTCGAACCGGTAGAGTTTTGCAAATGGATGGCGGAACAAGCGCCGGTGTTCATGATACCCCGGTTTATCGAGATATATCCGGATGGATTTCCGGTCACCGCTACCCAGAAGGTCAAAATGGCCGAGCTTAAGGAAATTACAGAAAAGACTTGGGATCGCTCTAAGACCGGTCTTAAGTTCAGCGCCCGTAAGTAGCTTTTTGCCACAGAGCACCGAGAACAAAAAAAGTTTGTTTAGCGATGTTAGTTTGATAGATGATGGTGATGTGAAACGAGATGATAACAGTACCCAAGCTAACCTTGGAAGACGCCAAGATCATACTTCAGGGCGCCGAGAAGAAGGCCAGGGAAATAGGTGTGGACATGGATATCGCGGTTGTAGATGACGGTGGGAATCTGTTGGCCTTTTATCGCATGGACAAGGCTAAGATAACCAGTATCGACGTTGCTATTAACAAGGCTTTCACCGCTGCTGGAGCGAGAAAGGGAACACACGAGTATGCGGAAATTGCCGGCCCCGGTAAACCGGCTTTTGGAATTCACGTGAGCAACCGGGGAAGGTTCATGATACTTGGGGGCGGTCTTCCTATTTTTGTTGATGGTCAAATCGTAGGTGGTATCGGTTGCAGTTCGGGCACTGTGGACGAGGACCGAATCGTGGCCCAGGCTGGAATAGATGCGTTTATGGCATATTTGGATTATAAGAAATGAATTGTTAGTACTTTTATTCGTTCCTTCCCCCCTTTGTGGGGTTAGGATGGGGGTGAAAAATTACCCCCCCCTTATCCTCCCCCGCAAAGGGGGGAGGACAAAAAGGGTTTAATAGCTAATCAAGTAGATGAAAAGCATAAACCCGTCTCAAACTAGAATAGGCTGGGTCGGTACCGGGGTAATGGGTGCTTCAATGTGTCAACACCTGATAACCCATGGGTATCAGACCGTTGTGTACAACCGTACAAAAGACAAAGCAGAAAGGCTTTTAGATGCCGGAGCAGCTTGGGCCGGTTCTCCGAGAGATGTAGCCAACGGAGCCGATATCATCTTTACCATTGTGGGATTTCCGTCTGATGTAAGAGAGGTTTATCTCGGGGATAATGGACTTCTAAGCGGCATGAACGATTCGAAGGTGTTCATCGACATGACCACTACAAAACCGTCACTGGCGATAGAGTTGTATTACGCCGCAAGACAAAAGGGCGCTAGCTTCATCGATGCTCCCGTTTCCGGGGGAGATGTAGGGGCGCGTAATGCCAGTCTTTCCATCATGATAGGCGGGGATAAGGAAATAGTCGATTCGGTAATGCCTTTGTTGGAGTTGCTGGGTAAAAAAATCGTTTATCAGGGCGGTCCCGGCTCCGGACAGCATACCAAAATGTGCAATCAGATTGTAGTAGCCGGAACCATGATCGGGGTGTGCGAATCTTTAATCTATGCCTATAAAGCCGGACTTGATGTCGAGACAATGCTGTCATCGGTGACGGAAGGGGCGGCGTCAAGCTGGCTGCTCAGCAATCTTGCTCCGAGGATTCTAAGACGGGACTTCGAGCCGGGGTTTTTTGTAGAGCACTTCATTAAGGATATGGAGATTGCCCTTGAAGAGGCTAGCCGGATGAATTTATCTCTTCCCGGCTTGGCTCTGGTAAATCAGCTTTATGTCGCGGCTAAGGCTCAGGGCTATGGTCGTTTGGGGACACAGGCTCTTATGCTGGCTTTGGAGAGTATTTCAAATATGGAACGGGACAATGATAATAAACCAAGGTAAAAGTAACTCATGTTTTATTGGAAGAGAAGATGTCTAGTTTCCAAGCGTTCGACGAGATAGATAGACCAAGGTATGACCTAATTCAAGATTGCGTGCACTGTGGCTTCTGCCTAACCGCTTGTCCCACCTACCTTCAAACCGGTAATGAACTGGATTCTCCCCGGGGAAGAATATACTTGATGAAATCAGCGGTGGAGGGGAAAATCCCCATGGCTGAGGGTTTAGTCAAACACCTGGATTTATGCTTGGGATGTCTTGCCTGTGAGACAGCTTGTCCCTCCGGTGTGCGCTATGGAAGCCTGATTGAATCTGCCAGGTCCCAGATAGAACGTCGGTACGAAAGACCCGTCTCCGAAAGGCTATTCCGCTCCCTTTTATTCTCTATTTTCCCCTATCCGAAAAGGCTTAAGCTTCTCTTACCTTTTGCTTTTATATACCGAGCTAGCGGGTTGGAACGATTAATGAACAATCTGGGTGTGCTTCCCGAGAGATTGTCTCATGCCCAAGCTATCCTGCCGGATATAAAGCTTTCGTCTACGTTTTCTAAATTGCCTAATACCATACCGGCTAAGGGGAAAAGACGCTTCCGCGTGGCTATGCTGGCCGGATGTGTGCAGAGCGTGTTATTCCCTCGGACAAACGAAGCAACGGTGAGAGTGCTTTCGGAAAACGGATGTGAAGTGGTTATACCGGAAAAGCAAGGATGCTGCGGGGCGCTTTCCATACATACTGGGAGGCTGTCCGAGGGTAGAGACTTGGCCAGGGCGAATATCGACGTCTTCTCAGGATATAATGTAGACGCAATTATCGTCAATTCTGCCGGTTGCGGCTCATCGATGAAGGAGTATGGGGAGATTCTAAGGGAGGACCAGCCCTATGCAGAGAAGGCAACGAAGTTAAGCGAAAAGACCAAGGACATTATGGAATTTCTGGCGGATGTAGGGCTTCAGGGTCACTTAAAAGAACTGAAATTACGAGTTACCTACCAAGATGCCTGTCATATAGCCCATGCCCAGAGAATAAAAGCACATCCGAGAAAGGTCATCAAGCAGATACCGGGAATCGATTTCATAGAGCTTCCCGAGTCCGACCTCTGCTGCGGAAGCGCCGGGATATACAACCTTATCCAACCGAAAATGTCGGAAAGTCTTCTCGACCGTAAAATTTCCAATTTAAAGAAGACAAATGTAGATTATTTGGTCGCCGGTAATCCGGGATGTCTTCTTCAGATTCAGATGGGGATCAGGCGGAGTGGATTGAAAGTTAAAGTCGCTCACCCGGTTGAGCTTTTAGATTGGGCTTATAGCGGGGGCTTTGTTAGAAGAGCATGAGAAGAATCTATTTTTTTTTAACAATCTCTTCTAAAGAATCTATTACGTGTTGTAGTTTGTTTCTATCCAGAGAATAGATCCTAGTTTGAGCCACTTTTCGTTCGGTTATGAGACCTGCTTCTTTCAGGATTTTAAGATGGTTGGATACGGTGGGTTGAGAGATTTTAAACCGGCTGGCTATTTCTCCCGCGGTGGCACTACCTTTCCCCAATATTGTCAGGATTTCCCTCCTTGTTTCGTCACCTATGGCTTTAAAACAGCATCCCATTTGTTTCCCTTTTTCTAGCCCTGTTTGTGAAGTTAGATAAGGTTATTTTAAAAGAGCGAATGGTCATATTCAATAGAAAAACGATTATGGCGAGTAGAGACGCGATTAACTGCGTCTCTACGGGTTTAATATCAGCCTCCGTAATAGAATTTCTCGTGGATTATCTTTCCATCTTTCCACTTTTGCACGGCCACTTGATGATACGTTTTCTTCCCCCATTCTTTATGGGTGTAATCGAAAAACCACTCTACCATGGTTACGTCGTCCCCGACTGCCACTGCCTTTACCTCTGCACCCCTGAATTCGGTCAAGTTTGCCAGAAACTGTTTTTCCCGCTCTCGGTTAGCATCCTTGCCGACCGTGGGTGGCTGGTCATTCTCCTGCATGACCACATTGTCGGCATAGTATTTCTCGAACGCTTCCAGTATTTGCCCTTTGAGTATCATGGAGTTTAGGTCTTCTACCTGCTCTCTTAAGCTCATGATAAACCTCCCATTTAGTTTTTTATAATCGATTTTAGATTTATTCGAATAATCTTATTTACTCATACATAGCTTGATCTGAGATTAATAATCTAGCTGCTGATGGCCCTATCCACCGACCATTTGCCCCCACCCTTAATCAGAACTACAAGAGCAAGTCCAATTGCCAGTAGATGGTATTCAAATCCCTCTCCCGGTTGGTTGCCCGACCAATTCATAAAAAACCCATTGGGTAAATGAACCAAAAAGATTGCGCCGAGCATAATCAGCGTAATTCCCAAAGCGGCCAGACGGCTGAGAAAGCCGATTATCAAGCCGACGGCTCCGAAGGACTCGCCAATAATTATCAGAAATGCAATGGCTGCTGGTACACCGCTATTCACAAAGAAATCCACAGTTGCGGAAAACCCGAATCCGCCGAACATACCAAGCAACTTCTGCAAGCCATGCGGCAGAATAACCACGCCCAAAAAGAGCCTAGCTATTAACACACTTAGATCATCCTCGGTCTGGAAAAATTTATTCATCACGACTTAATCCTCCTTATTTGTTAGTTTTTTTCGTTAGCCACTTTTCCGTCCAAATTTTGCTTTGTTCAGCAAGCTCTTTGCTGGAGGTATAAGATACTATTTTGCCGTCTAGGTATATGCCCCAATACGTGATTGACGGCCTATTCCTGGTACTATGTTTCCCTATTTTATCATTAACATGGCTCCAGTTTAAGCTTCTATCCGAATTGCTGACGAAAGGAATTAAGGTCATCTCCATTTCTAGTTACCTCCGAATCTATCTAATTATGTAAGATAAGAGCCACCGGAAACTGCGCGTGGCTCCTATAATCTCTATTAGCCTTATGACCTTGTCCTGACCGGGACTTCTACCCCGAAAACTATGTAGCTATCCCTATCCTCTGTTTCACGCTGAGCCCTGAATGACGGAGAGGGCTTAGCATTCTTCGGGCTTGTATAGAAGCTGATGAAATCCTTCTCTACATCTCCACCTTTTACATTATTCACGATTTTGTTCTTAGCCAAGGGCTTCGTATATAGCTCCATATAGTCGGTGGCGAATGCCAGTGATGGTAGGACAAGAGCTAAACCCAGACCT
Organism: Thermodesulfobacteriota bacterium; assembly: GCA_035559815.1. Classification (NCBI taxonomy): domain Bacteria; kingdom Pseudomonadati; phylum Thermodesulfobacteriota; species Thermodesulfobacteriota bacterium. The sequence continues at coordinate 58,319 of DATMAT010000028.1, read as the reverse complement.
GCTATTACCATTAACCTCTTCATCTGCTTTACCTCCTATTATTTTGTCGTTTCTATATTTAGATAACAATCTAATAAAAAGGATTCACTTTTAATCTCATGAAAAATTTTGACTGCGGCCAGGCCGTAGATATTTCCGGCCCGACGAGAAAACCGTACCCGTAGGCTCTAATTGTATCCTTTCCAAAGTGAAACGGATTAATAAAGCGGGACTAAAGAGTGAGGGAGAATTTCGATTGGGTTGCCTCTCTTTTTATGACTGTGCGTACACATTGCTACAAGCTTGATAGGGTTATGGCTTATCCTCCTACCGAGTTTTTAAAATCTAGACGACGTGATATAGTATTAATAAAATTAAATTCCCTATTTTTACCTTTTGCGGTGAAAGTAACAAAAACTAAGAAGACCAGAAAGGGTCAATCTGCTACATCCGTACGGACTAAAGAAGCTAAAGGTCGCAACGATGAGTCCGTAGAGACTAAAGGGGAGCTGGAAAATTCTCTATCCCTTCTTCGTGCCACCCTGGAATCAACCGCCGATGGGATCCTGGTAGTGGATAGAGCGGGCAAGATAGTTACCTATAATCAGAAGTTCGTAGACATGTGGAGTATTCCCGCTTCGATTATGGAGTCAAGGGATGATGCTAGGGCTCTTGAGTTCGTCCTAGACCAGCTAAAAAACCCCGATGCTTTTGTCAAAAGGGTAGAGGAACTATACGAGCAGCCGGATAAAGAAAGCTATGACGTACTGGAATTTAAGGACGGGAGAATATTCGAGCGCTATTCCCAGCCACAGCGGGTCGGAGAAACAATAGTGGGTCGGGTATGGAGCTTCCGCGATGTTACCGATCGTAAATGCATAGAGAGGGAACTTGAGGATCGCGAAAAAAGACTCAAAAGACAGAATGAAGTTCTCCTAGAATTGGCCAGCAGCAGGATTTTAGAGCAAGGCAATCTAGATGCGGCTTTAAGAGAAATTGCGGAAGCAGCCGCACGCACGCTCGATGTCGAACGGGTAAATATATGGTTATATGATGATACCCGGTCAAGGGTTAAATGCGTAGAGCAATATGAATTGAGCGGTAGAGTACATTCAAAAGGATATGAGCTTTCTGCCGCCGACTATCCCCGCTACTTCAAGGCCTTGGAGGAAGAGCGCATCATAGCCGCACATGATGCCCATACTGACCCGAGGACGAGAGAGTTTTCCTCTTCTTACTTGACCCCATTTGGTATTACCTCTCTCTTGGACGCTCCGATAAGGGTTGAAGGCCGTATGGTTGGGCTCATCTGCCATGAAAACGTCGGACCGGCCAGGCAGTGGAGTTTAGAAGAACAGCATTTTGCCGGTTCGATGGCCGATTTTATCTCCTTGGCTATAGAGGCCTGGGAGCGAAAAACTGCCGAGGATGCACTTAAAGAAAGCCTGGCCCAGTTATCTAAGAAGAGCCGATACGAGTCGATTATCAGTACGGTAACAAGAAGCGTGCATCAATCGCTTAACTTGGAGGACGTCTTAGAAAACGCTGTAGACGTCATGAGCAAGAATATAGGTGGCGCAGAAAATGTGGGAATATGGCTTGTGGAAGGGGACGAGGCGGTTATTAAGGCATTCAGGGGGTTTCCTGACTGGTTTACCAGAGAGGTAAGCAGAATTCCATATCCAAAAGGAGCTACATGGAAGACAATCATCGAAGGCAAGCCCACCTATTCTCCCGATGCGGAAAAGGATAAAATTCTTGGACCTGCCGGTATAAAGCTCGGAACAAAGAGCTATCTTTCCATGCCTATCCATTTCGCTGGCACGACTGTCGGGGTTATAAACATAAACTCATTTGAAAAGAATACTTTTGACGAAGAAGAGTTAAAACTCCTTGAAATCGTAGCACAGCAAATAGAGTCCGCAATAAATAACGCAAAGCAGGCCGAGGCGCTAAAAAAATCCGAAGAAGCCCTTAAAGAGAGCCTGGCGCAACTTTCCAAGAAAAACAGATATGAGACCATAATAAGCACGGTTATTCGTTCCATCCATCAGTCTACAAATCTTCAGGATGTTATCGATAATGCTGTTCAAGCAATAATGGAGAATATAGACCGAGCGGACAGTGTGGCTATTTACTTCGTGGAAGGAGAAGAAGCGGTCTTGAAAGCGCAAAAAGGGTACTCGGAGTGGTATTTGGAGCGCGTGGGCAGAATCCCTTACCCAAAAGGTTATGCCTGGAAGGTGATCATGGATGAGCAACCAAGGTATTGCGCTGATGTGGACGAAGACACGGTCATAGGGCCAGCGGGCAGGGAGTTCGGGATAAAGAGTTACTTGTCTATGCCTATTCAATTTGAAGGCAAAACCATAGGAGTGATAAATGTGAATTCTTTTGAAAGAAATGCCTTTGATGAGGATGAGTTAAAACTGCTGGAAATCGTGCGAGAACAAATCACCGTAGCCCTCGGGAACACCCGCCAGCGAGGAGCGCTTCAAGAAGCTCTTTCCGAGGTGGAGTCGCTTAAAAGACGTCTTCAGGCTGATAATCTGTTTTTCCATGGGGATGCAAAGGCCGAACACAGCTTCGAGGAGATTATAGGCCGGAGCCCACTTCTTATGAAGGTGCTGCTAAAAGTGGAGCATGTGTCCACTACCGATTCAGCCTTATTGATCGAAGGCGAGAAGGGTACGGGCAAAGAGCTTATTGCCCGCTCTATCCATAAACTGAGCCCCCGAAGTCATAACCCGTTTGTCAAGATTAATTGTTCAGAATTCCCGAAAAATCAAATAGAGGGCGAGCTATTTGGTCGTGAGGAAAAAGGGGGTTTTAGCGGTGCACTTTCTCTCTCCATCGGGCGTTTTGAGTTGGCAAACGAGGGTACGGTTTTCCTCGACGAGATTTACGGCTTGCCGCTTGAAATACAGTCTAAATTGCTCAGGGTGCTCCAGGAGGGTGAATTCAAGCGTCTGGGCGGTTCAAATACAGTGAAAGTCGACATTCGACTGATTACCGCCACGAGCCACGACCTGGAACAAGCCTTGAAGTCTGGGCTCTTCAGTGAGGAGTTATACAACGAGCTAAAGGCATTTCAGATCAAAATCCCTCCTCTTCGCGATCGTAAGGAAGATATTCCCCTCTTAGTAAAGCATTTTATCAACAAGCATGGAGCTAGGATTGGAAAGAATGTGGGGATGCTTCCACAGGGTATCATGGATACCCTTCTGGCCTACGACTGGCCCGGCAATGTTCGCGAACTGGAAAGTGTAATCGAGAAAGCGATTATCTCGGTAGACGATATGGATTTAGGTGAGATGCTTAGTACTCACTAAAAATGCCTCCTAAAAACAAGAGGGTCTTGTAGATGAAAGAGAAGGTGAAGAACATTAGCCAAGCCTTGCTATTAGCAATGGATAAATACGCAGGTAGAACCTGCTTTAAGGTCAAAAGAGATGGTCGTTATCGGGACATAACTTATGGCGAGTTTCAAAAGCTTACTTTTCGTCTGGCTCAATTTTTTAGAAGACAGGGTTTAGACAAAGGCGACCGGGTGGCTATCATTTTGGAAAACTCCCCTGAGTGGATGTTAGGCTATGTAGCTTCTTTATTGTCCGGCATGGTTGTGGTACCACTTAATCCTCTCTTACCGGCAGAAATACTTCGCTTTGCATTGCAACACTCGGGCACTTCGCTAGCATTTTTTCAGGGCAGGGAGCAAAGCCGTATAATCAAGGAATCGACCGAGGAATTTCCTCGTTTAAGCACCCTGCTTTTTTTAAAGGGGCAGGAGAAACCGGCGACGAATGTTGTTTCCGTATTTACGATAGAGGAGGCTCTCTCCGAGGCGGTGGATTATGAGCAAGAGCTGACAATAAGGACTACCGCCGAGAGCATCGAGCCGAGCGCACTTGCTTCCATTATCTATGTAGTCAAAGAAACGGGCAAAATCAAGGGGGTAGTTTTTGACCATGAGCAGACCATACTCGGGGCGAGGTATATCGCCGAATGGTTTGTTTTGGATGAGAACGATTTAGCCTTTACACTGGTAAGCTGGGGCTTTGTTCCCAGTCTGGTTGCCACCCTTCATTATTTTTTATCTGGGGTGCCTAACGTTCTAGCCGAGAGTATGGAGAGGGTATTCGAGAACATGCAGGAGACAAGCCCAACGGTTATCATGACCATACCCTCCGGGTTTGAATTTATACATAGTGGAGTGATGGCTCAAGTAAACCAGCTACCGGAATCTAGAAGAAAGGTTTTTCAATGGGCTTTGGCTACCGGCAAAGAATACCGGGCTAAGGGTCTTGCCGCCTCGGAAGAGTTGAGAGAGCGCTACACTAGGGCGGACATGACGTTTTTTAATCCTATTAGGGCCATGATGGGTGGACGACTTCGCCGCATCTATTCTGCGGGTGCCCCTCTTTCTCATGAACTCTTTGATTTTGCGGAGGCCTTAGGGCTCTTGCCACTTAATATTTACGGGACCTTCGAGGCCGGCGGTTTTCCGGCAGTCAGCCGTCCTAACGCTAGACGTCCGGGTTCCTGCGGCCAGGTCGGTCCAGGATTTCAGGTCCGTATTGCCGATGACGGAGAAGTTCTAGTTCGCGGTGAAACTGTGTCGCGTAAATACTGGAATGACCCCGATGGAATAAAACAGGTAATCGACCCGGACGGTTGGCTGCACACCGGAGACCTTGGACGTTTCGACCAGGATGGCTATCTTTACATCATCGGTCATAAGCAGTCGCTGATCGTTCTATCCGCGGGTAGTAAGGTAATTCCTACCAAAATCGAGAACGCTCTTATGGCTAATCCATTTATTTCACAGGCCCTTGTCTTTGGCGAGGGTAGGCCCTATATCTCAGCTTTGATCGTGCCCAATCTTAAAGCAGTGGCGGCGCACTTACGCGAAAATGGGGAAGATGAGATGCTTACGGCAAACGCCTCTCATCCTAAGATTAAGATGTTATTGGATAAAGCGGTGGCCGAGGTTAATGCCCAGTTAAATATCTGGGAGAAAATAGAAGCCTATACCCTGGTTGACCAGCCGCTTATAGAAGGTATTGGTGAGCTGGGAGATTCCAACCAAGTCAACCGGAACTTGAAAGCCGAGCAATATGCCGCATATATAAATGCCATGTATCCGATGACTATTCGGATGGAAGAGAAGGCAGTCACCCAGGTTCAGCTCCACCCGGAACAACTGCGTGAGCTATTGGAGAAGCAGGACATACTCGATGCCTGGATGAAAGATGCCGGTATCGAATTTCTCTTCGACCTGGCCATGTCTAAACAGATTGATGCTCCATCAATGGTACATATTTGTGAGACCGCCGCCGCCATCGCTCAGATGCAGAGCGAGGAAAAGCCCCTCTCCACCGCCCTGGTTGTAGGCGACCCTGTGCATATTGCTCGCATCCTCCCCGAGAGCGAGATTCAACTGCAGCGCTACGACCACATTAGACGCATGCGCCAGGTTGTTATCTCCCTATCAAAGATGGTTGACGGGCTTGTGCTTGGTTATGGAGTGGATAAGCACGGATACCTTAGGCGTATACACAAACTAGAAATAAAACTCGATGAACCGGATACCTTCCTATTGGGTCCCCAATTTCGTCATCATGCGGCAATATCCAAACAATGTGATGCCGTGGTCTTTTTCGTACCCGTTGGGGGACGCCAGGTTCGGGTATTTGCGGACGGACAGCTCGTAGGCCGCTATTCGAACGGCAACTGGTCTTCTGAGAGCATAACACTGATTGACGAGGCAGTTGTTCGATTAGCCGAGCAGAAACGATACGACCTGACGTTGATGCGCCGGGTGTTTCGATGCGCCTTCAGGATGTCCGAGGAGAATCTAGGAGCTATTTTTCTTCTGGGTGATGCTAATGTCATACTGGAGCGTTCCGACCCGCCGGAGATCAGCACTTATGCTACGATCGTTAATGCCGATATGGAGAGGTTATCTGACCGCGAGCTGATAAATTTTGCCAAGCAGGATGGGGCGACCATAATAGACATACACCAAGGCAGATTCAGGGGCTGTATGGTTTTGCTGAGACCTAGGGCCGATACCCAGGCAGAAATAGGCATTGGTAAAGGCTCGCGCCACAGCAGTGCGGCTAAGATGAGTGCCGAGGCGGAATGCTTGGCTATAACTGTCTCGCAGGATGGCCCGATCACCGTCTATGATTGCGGGCAGAGGGTACTCTCGTTGTGAAGATTGATTAAGTCCATACGATGAAGCTAGATATAAAGAAATCGAAATTAACGCATAAGCCTTTTCCATCAGTCTTTACTAACGACGGTTATTTCTTGGTTAGACTTTTGCGAATATGGCTCGGTAATGTGAAGGGAATAATACTTGAGCATCCAGAGCTCGGGAATGATTTCACCGATGATTTCTCCGTTATCGAACACCCTAACCATGGAGCTTTCGGAGACCACCACTGCTACGGCATTTGTCTCTCTAGTAATCGAAGCCGCTGCCATGTGACGGCTGCCCAAACCAAGTGGCAGGTCGATTCCTTCTGAGGAAGAGTTAATATACCGGCAAGCAGAAATCACAATTCCGTCGTCCGATACGATAAAGGCTCCGTCTAATTGGGCCAATTCTTTGACCGTTTCTCTCATGTTATGGTCGCGGATATTTTTTTTACTGGCTTTATGCCCCAAAAGTGGATCGAGTATCATACATTTGGAACGTCTTAAAACCTGGTCCGAGTCTGAAACTATGAACATCGTACCTATTTTTCTTCCCTCTCTTCCTTCACGCGCAATCTCAATGGCCAGGATTACCACTTGTTCGAGCGTCTCGGAGTTGATTCCTCTTTTTCTGGAACAAACGCCCTTGAGTATGTCATAGTATGTTTTTAAGGGTTGCCTTAGTTTCATATCTGATTATGTTTCCAAAATACAACTGGAATTATTAAAAATAGATTTTTGACCGAACTAGCACTATTAATTTTAACAGGGGTTTTTAGTTGTACAAAGTTAAGTTTTTGTATTGCCGGGCCGCTTTGCCGCTCCTGGTTCTATGAGATTGGTTTATATGGACAACCAACATTCATTATAACCCCTCGCACTGTAATAGTCGGCAGCATGAGATTTTATTACTCCTTTAGACCTTCCGGTTGTGCCGGATGTATACATAAGCCGTGCTACATCCTTTAGGCTTACTTACACTTGCTCTGAGAATTTCATTGAGGTAGAATATACAACAAAAAAGCGGGTCAAAACCCGCTTTTTTGTTGATAGATGATATAGGTATTGACGTGTCAGAGGAAAAGTTAATTGAAGTCGTTCGAGAAATAATGAACCCGCTTATCCTGGAGCAGGGACTCGAACTGGTTGACATCGAATACCGGAGAGAGCCCCGGGGAAAAATACTGAGAATATACATAGACAGGGAAGGCGGTGTGACCATCGGAGACTGTACTAAAATAAGTAGAGAGTTGGGTACGCTCTTGGATGTCTACGATGTAGTGCCCGGCCCGTACAATCTGGAGGTGTCTTCTCCCGGGTTGGACAGGCCGCTCAAAAAGCCCAGAGATTTTGAGCGATTCAAGGGGAAAAAGGTACGAATTAAGACAAAAAGCGACATCGAAAATGCCAGGCTTTTCATCGGTGTGCTGCTTGACTATGTGGACAACGTGGCAACGGTAGAAGCAGATGGACGTACCTACTCCATTCCTTATGAGCAGATTGAGAAGGCAAATCTGGAATTGGATTTTTAGGAGGTTATACGAATGGCTACCGAACTCAGCCGGGTCATAGATTCTGTGAGCAAGGACAAGGGCGTAGAAAGAGAGGCTATCATTGCCGCCATCGAAGAGGCGGTCCTGTCTGCTGCCCAGAAGCTTTTTCGAATGGAGGACAAGAATAAAGAGCTCGAAGTACATTATAACGAGGAGGAAGCCGACATAGAGCTATTCGAGTTTAAGACGGTTGTTCAAGAGGTTAAGGACCCGGACTTGGAGATAAGCCTGGAAGAGGCAAAGGAGCTAGACCCGGAAGCCGGACTGGGCGACCTGATCGGGGTAAAAATCAACCCGGATTTTACCAGGATCGCCATTCAAAACGCAAAACAGAAGATACTGCAGAAGCTCAAGGAAGCCGAGGGAAAGGTAATCTACGAGGAGTTTAAGAGTCGTAAAGGTGAATTGGTGAGCGGGATTGTCAGAAGAATCGAGAAAAAGAATGTAATCGTAGACCTGGGAAGGACTGAAGCCGTAATACCCCAAATCCAGCAGGTTCCCAAGGAATATTACAAGGCTAAAGAAAGGGTGAGGGCAGTGCTCATAGATATAAAGGAAACCAAAAGAGGCCCGCAGCTAATACTTTCGAGAGCTCACCCCGACTTCGTCAGGAGATTATTTGAGGCTGAGGTTCCGGAGATAACCGAAGGTATCGTGGAAATTAAATCCATATCCCGGGATCCGGGGAGCCGCACCAAGATCGCGGTTGCTTCCAAGGATTCGGATGTAGACCCGGTAGGAGCTTGCGTAGGTATGAGAGGCTCGAGGGTGCAAAATATCATTCAGGAGCTCAGGGGTGAAAAGATTGATATCGTTCCTTGGTCATCGGATCCGGCTAGGTTCGTCTGTAATGCCCTTTCCCCGGCCAGGGTAAACAAGGTTATTATCGATGAGAGCAACAGGTCTATGGAGGTGATTGTCGATGATGACCAGCTTTCACTGGCAATAGGAAGGCGGGGACAGAACGTAAGGCTGGCATCCCAGCTCACTGAATGGAGGATAGATATAAAGACCGAGTCACAGGTGAAGCGCGAGCAACAGGAGGTTGTTTCTCTACTCATGACCCTGCCCAATGTCGGAGAGGTCACGGCTAACCTTTTGTATAACGAAGGATTTCACTCTTTGGAGGATATCGCATTTTCCGATCCGGAGACCCTGGCCAAATCCGGTGGCCTCAAAAGCGAGGAGGACGCGCAAAAAATCCAGGTTGCGGCGAGGATTGCCCTCAAAGACAGACTGGAAAAGATGTCTTTATCAGAACAGCCCTCCAACCAAACTGACGAGGTGCATGAAAGCTGACCGTATTTTTCATTTCTGAGCGCGGGGAGCTTAACCCTATCACTTTTGCATAATATTAAAGTTTTGGGTAACATAGTCTTGACCAAGGGAATCGTTATATCCTTTCCAAGGGTGCTAAAAGAATGGCAAATATTAGAATCTATGAACTTTCAAAGGAATTAGGTGTATCGAATAAGGAGGTCATAGATGCGGCAAATGACATGGGCATAGCTGTGCGCAGCCACGCCAGTTCGGTTTCCGAAGAGGAAGCTAAAAAATTAAGAGAAAAAATACAGATACCCAAAAACCAAAATCGTGCCGCGGACCAGGCTGAAGCCAAGGAAACGAAGGAAGCGGTAAAGGTGTTTCGATCCGAAAGCGGGGAAGAGGTAGTAGAAAGGAGGAAAGGAAGCACCGTAATAATCAGGAAAAAGAAAAAAGTAGAAGAAGTAGAGACAGAAGAGGCCCCTACACCAGAGGAGGAAGTAAAAGAAGACATGCTCTCATTATCTTCGAAGACGGATTTACCAGCCCAGGTCGTGGAGCACGAGGAGATGGAGGGATTCGATAAACAGGATAGGCCGGCCGATACTAAGGAACCCATCGTTCGCTTAGAAAATGGGGCGGCTGAGGAGGATTTAACATCGGCGACGGGAGAACCGGTAGCGGAGGCTAAGGCAAAAACGGAAGCACCGGAAAAAGCCGAAGAGGAGAAGGAAGACGAGTCCAAGGTTCTACGAAAGAAGGGGCGTAAGGCTAAGCCCAAGAGGGAAGAAATTATAGATGAAGAAACCCTTGAAGAACTGAGAAAAGCTTTCCGGACCAAGCTCCCGGGGAGGAAAAGAGAGTATTTGGTCGAAGACCGCCGGTCTCGAGGAAAGACATTGGGCGACGGCGGGACTTATAGAAGGGCTCACGACAATGCACAAAGGGTGCGGCAATTCAAAAGCGCACAAACGCATCTAAAGGATACTGAGTCTGCTCAGGTAATTCCTTTTCCCTCCAAACAGGCAAAACGGGTCATAAAGGTCGGTGAATCCATTAATGTGGGGGATCTGGCCAAGAGCATGAGCGTAAAGACCGGTGATGTGATAAAAAAGCTCATGTCTCTCGGCGCTAAGGTTACCATAAACCAGTCTATAGACCATGAGACTGCAGCTATTTTAGCCGAGGAGTTCGGCTATGAGATTTCGGTGGATATTTTCGCTGAGGAAGAACTTCTTCTCGATCAAAATACGGGCGAGGGCGAGGGACTTCTTCCAAGGCCTCCCGTCGTAACCGTGATGGGACATGTTGACCATGGAAAGACCACCCTTCTTGACGCCATAAGACATACAAAAGTGGTGGAGCAGGAGGCGGGGGGAATCACGCAGCATATCGGTGCTTATAGTGTGAAGGTGGATGGAAGACATGTTGTATTCATCGACACGCCCGGACATGAAGCATTTACTGCGATGAGGGCAAGGGGTGCCCAGGTCACGGATATCGTTATACTGGTGGTGGCTGCTGACGACGGTGTTATGCCGCAAACGGTGGAGGCTATAAACCATGCAAAGGCTGCTGGTGTTCCTATAGTAGTCGCTATAAACAAGGTCGACAAGCCCGAGGCCAATCCCGATAATATAAAGAGACAACTGTCGGAAGTAGGGTTGGTTCCCGAAGAATGGGGTGGAGATACCTTGTTTGCAGAAATATCGGCCAAGAAGAAAACAGGCATAAATGAACTGCTGGAGCTCGTTCTTCTCCAGGCGGATATACTTGAGCTCAAGGCGAATCCCAACAAGAGGGCCAACGGCGTGGTCATTGAAGCTCAACTGGACAAAGGAAGGGGTTCCGTGGCCACGGTGCTGGTGAAGGAAGGAACATTGAGGGTCGGAGACTATCTGGTGGCGGAACGAACCTACGGCCGGGTTCGGGCTCTCATAGACGACAAGGGAAAGAGAGTGGACGAAGCAGGCCCTTCAATCCCGGTCGAGGTGATGGGCCTATCCGGCGTGCCCAGTGCCGGTGAGCTATTTTATGTTGTAGCGGACGAGAAAACGGCAAAACAACTAGTCAGTTTTAGAGAAACCAAAGAAAGAAAGAGAATAGCGGCGAAGCAAACCAAGCTCTCGCTCGAGGATTTATTCGAGTCGCTGGAAAAGGGAGAGATAAAGGAGTTACCTTTGGTCATAAAAGCGGACACCCAAGGTTCGGTCGAGGCGGTGAAAGAGGCCATAACTAAGTTGAGCACGGATAAGTGCCGGGTAAAGATAGTGCACGCCGGAGTCGGAGCGATAAACGAAACTGACGTTGTACTGGCCAGCGCATCAAACGCCGTAGTAGTCGGATTCAACGTTCGTCCGGATATGAAGGCTATGGAGGCGGCTGAAAGGGAGAATGTCTCACTGGAGCTTCATACCGTTATATACGATGCTGTCGACCGAATAAAAAAGGCTATGGAAGGCCTGCTCGAGCCGGTGATCAAGGAGAAGGTGATAGGGCATGCGGAAGTCAAAGCCACTTTCCATGTTTCTAAGATGGGAACAATCGCCGGATGCTTGGTTACCGACGGGAAAGTGGTAAGGGGAAATAATATCCGGGTAGTGAGGGATGGAGTGGTAATCTTCGAGGGAAAGATTTCCTCCCTCAAGAGATTCAAAGACGACGTAAGAGAGGTTCAGAGCGGTTATGAATGTGGTATAGGCATCGAGAATTTTAACGATATAAAGGTTGGGGATACCTTCGAGATTTACAGCTTCGAGGAAATTAAACAAAAACTCTGACCTTTTGTTCCGCATAATGGTGGTAGGACTGCTCAAAATAGAGCTCTACATGAATGGCAATAGGTCCCTCAAGGGAAAGAGACAGGTGTTGAGAAGTTTGATTCAGCGAGTAAAGTCAAAGTATGTCAATGTTTCAATTTCCGAAGTTGATTCTCACGACCTTTGGCAGAGGGCAACTATTGGGGTCTCGTGCGTAGGCAACGAAACTCCTTACGTTAATTCCACCCTGGATCAAGTTTTAAAATTTATAGACACCACCGGAATTGTCCATATATTAAACCGCGAGATGGAGATTATTCATTTCTAGGAGAGGCCGCATTTGGGATTTGGTTACAAGCGCGCGGACAGGCTCGGTGAGTTAATTCTCAAGGAAATCTCTCAAATGATTCTTAGAGAAGACATAAAGGACCCCAGGGTACGTGCCGCGGTGCTCACCGACATAAGAATCACCGACGATTTAGGCTTTGCCCGGGTGTATTTTACGGTATTAACTGAGGATGCAAATAAGGAGGAAATCTTGAGCGGCCTAAAATGTGCGTCCGGGTTCATAAAAAGGGAACTGTCTAAAAGGCTCCGGATAAAAAGGGTTCCTGATTTCCACTTTGAATACGACGATGTGCTTGAAGAAGGCTACCGGGTTGATGATATACTGAAAGGGGTCAAAGTTGAGTGACCTGGAGAGAATAATTCAGTCTATAAAAAAGGGAAAAAGATTCCTCATCGTTTCTCATGAGAATCCGGACGGCGATGCCATAGGCTCGATGTTAGGGTTAGGCTTAGCCCTAAAAGGCATGGGTAAACAGGTTGTTTTCTACAACAAGGACGGGACTCCGACTGTCCTTCAATTTTTGCCCGGCTCGGATGGGGTAAAGAAGTCTTTAGAATTCGCTGGTGAGGGCTTTGATGCCACGTTCATCGTAGACTGCACCGACACGAGCAGGGTGGGAAAGGATTTTGAGGTTTTTGCCGGCTCTACCACCGTCGGCACCAAAATCATAATCGACCATCATCAGACCAACAAACCTTCTGCTGACCTGTACCTTCTCGACCCCGATGCCTCTTCCACAGGAATGATAATACATTCACTACTTAAAACCTTATCTGTCCAGATCACTCCAGACATAGCCACAAACCTGTATGCTACGATCGTCGTTGATACGGGCTCTTTTAGGTACTCGAACACTAATAGAGATACATTCAGGGTAGCGGGGGAACTGGTCGAAATGGGCGCCGACCCCTGGGAGGTCTCTCATGCCATTTATGAGAGTGAGCCATTGGCCAGGCTCAGGCTGCTTGGATTGGTACTGCCGACGCTTGAGGTTACCGAGGATGGACGCATCGCCTGGGTATTCGTGAACAGAGAGATGTTTAGACAAACCGGTACTGGCAGGGAAGATACGGATGGGTTCGTAAATTTCCCCCGGTCAATCAAGGGAGTTGAGGTGGCCTTGCTCTTCAGAGAGGAAGAGCCCGGAGAAAACGGCTCAAAGTGGAAAGTTAGCTTAAGATCGAACAGCGAAGTGGATGTCTCGGTGATTGCCGAAAAATTTGAGGGAGGCGGACACAAAAGAGCGGCTGGATGCATGCTAGTTGGTAGCTTATCCAACGTGCGTCAGCGATTATTAAGCACCATAAACGAGGCACTCGGGTGAACGGAATATTAGTCTTGGATAAACCAAAGGGTATGACTTCCCAGGGAGCGGTAAGCAGGGTGAAGAGGTCACTCAAAATAAGACGGGCTGGACATACTGGTACTCTGGACCCGTTCGCCACCGGTGTTTTGCCTATATGTGTTGGCAAAGCTACAAAAATTATTCCTTTTCTGGATGAAGACTTTAAAGATTATGAGGCGGTGCTTAGGCTGGGGATAGCAACTGATACCATGGACGTGACCGGGAATGTTATTGGAGAGAGGAAGGTAGAGGCGATAACCGAGGCCGATATTCAAAGAGTTTTATCCAAGTTCAAGGGTAGAATCTCGCAGGTTCCCCCGATGTTCTCGGCGCTCAAAAAGGACGGTGTTAAGCTTTACCAGCTGGCCAGGCAGGGCAAAGAGGTAGACAGGCCCAGCCGTACAGTTATGATTAAAGAACTAAAGCTTCAGGAGTTTAACCCTCCTTATCTTCGGTTCTTCGTCTGCTGTTCTAAAGGGACCTATGTAAGGGTATTGGGTTCGGAGATAGGAAATGAGATAGGATGTGGTGGACACCTGGTCGAGCTCAGGAGGGTTCGAAGTGGAAGTTTTGGCCCAGATGAAATGGTCTCTATGGAGAGTGTCTTAGAGGGTAGGGTCAACTTGATTCCCTTGAGTAAGGCTCTTTTTCACATAAAAGATATAGGTGTAAAGGACGGGGTATCGGAGCGCATAAAGCAGGGAAGACAAGTCATAAAGTCTTACCTTAATTGGTCTAACGTTCCTCGATTTGAAGCCGGGGATAAAATGAAGGTATATGAGAAAGACGAACTGGTCTCCATTGGGGAGGCAGTTGTAAGTTCGGATGATTTGGATAAATTAGATAGCAATAAAGTGGTGCTAAAACTGCTTCGGGTTTTCAACTGACCCAGGAAGAAAAGGAGGAATTTAAATGGCACTAGAGAAAGAGGAGAAAAGTCAGCTTATCAGTGATTTCCGCCTGCATGAGAAAGACGTCGGGTCGCCAGAGGTACAGATAGCTATACTTACCAGGCGAATTCAGGAACTCTCTAAACACATGCAGTCTGCTCCCCAAGACTTTCACTCGAAAAGAGGGCTTCTTTCGATCGTCGCAAAGAGAAGAAAGCTTCTTGACTACGTCAAACAGATAAGCCCGGAGAGATATGGGAATCTGCTGGATAAGCTTAGGCTAAGAAAATAGTAATTCTAAGGAGGTAGTAATAGTTTGATCAGTGAAGTGAGACGCGTAAAAACCAAGGTGTTCGGAAAAGAGCTGGAAATCGAGACCGGGAGGCTGGCCAAGCAGGCGGACGGAGCAGTGCTGGCCCGCTACGAGGGGACCACGGTTCTGGCTACGGTTGTGGCATCAAAGGAGAAATCGGAGGGCGAGGATTTCCTTCCCCTAACTGTCAACTACCAGGAAAAGGCTTATGCCGCGGGCAGAATTCCGGGAGGATACTTTAAGAGGGAAGGGCGCCCGAGCGAGAAGGAGGTTTTGACCTCGAGGCTGATAGACAGACCGATAAGGCCGCTCATCCCCAAGGATTTTACCTACGCCACCCAGATCATAGTTACGGTTCTATCGGCGGACCAGGATAACGACCCGGATGTCCTTTCCGTAACCGCGGTATCGTCGGCTCTAATGGTCTCGAACGTTCCTTTCGACGGTCCTGCCGCCGCGGTGAGGGTGGGCCGCATAAACGGTGAGTTTATTTGTAATCCTACAAAAACCGAGCTGGAAAAGAGTGATATGGATATAGTTGTGGCCGGTACAAAGGAGGCCATAATCATGGTCGAGGGTAGTTTGAGTGAGGTACCGGAACCGGAGGTGGTCGAGGCGCTTTTATTTGCCCACAGGTGTATTATCGAGGAGTTCATAAAGCCTCAGGAAGAGCTTCTGGACGGCCTGATAGTGGAGAAGAGAGAGGTCCCGGCTTCAGCTGAGGATCCTTCACTCAAGGAGAATGTGGTTTCATACGCCGGGGATCGTCTTAGAGAAGCTATCAGAATATCATCCAAGATTGCCAGGAGGGAGGCTATACAAACCGCTTTTGAAGAGACAGTCAAAGCCTTGTCTCCTAAGTTTCCGGGTATGGAAGTCAATATCGTCAAGTCGTTTGACAAATTAAAAAAGGACTTGGTTCGCAAGCTTATCGTCGAGGAGAAAAGAAGAATAGACGGTCGGGGCTATACCGACATACGACCCATAAGCGGCGAGGTGGGATTTCTTCCGCGTACCCATGGCTCGGCACTGTTTACCAGGGGTGAAACCCAGGTCGCTGTAGTTTCGACGTTGGGGACTACTTATGACGAGCAGAGGATAGACGCGCTCGAGGGAGAAGTCACCAAAAGATTCATGCTCCACTATAACTTCCCTCCGTTTTCTGTGGGTGAAATCGGAAATCGGCTAGGCCCGGGACGAAGGGAGATAGGCCACGGTGCTCTGGCAGAAAGGGCCATACTTCCGGTCCTTCCTTCTAAGGATAGGTTTCCTTATACCATACGGGTCGTGTCAGACGTACTTGAATCAAACGGCTCGTCGTCTATGGCAACTGTGTGCGGAGCGACACTCTCCCTGATGGATGCCGGTGTTCCGGTACGTGCCCCCGTCGCCGGTATAGCCATGGGGCTCATCAAAGAGGAAAATCAGTTCGTGATTCTTACCGATATTCTGGGTGACGAGGACCAGTTAGGCGATATGGATTTTAAGGTCGCCGGGACCGAATCCGGTATTACCGCGCTCCAGATGGATATCAAGGTCAAGGGTATAACCCGGGAGATACTATCCGATGCGCTAAACCAGGCAAAGGTTGCCCGGCTATTTGTGTTGGGAAAGATGGCAGAAATCATAACCGGGCCTAGGGCGCAGATCTCCGATTTTGCTCCCAAGATTATAACATTGCAGATAAAACCGGAGAAAATAAAAGATGTGATCGGCCCCAGTGGGAGAACCATAAAGAAGATAATAGAGGAGACCGGTGTTCAGATAGACATCGACGAAAACGGTAAGGTAAAAATCGCCTCACCCAGCAAAGAGGCCTGTGATAAGGCCGTGGATATAGTAGAGAGCATCGTGCAGGAGATAGAGGTTGGAAAAATCTATATAGGGAAAGTTAAGCGGATACTCGATTTCGGTGCTATCGTGGAAATTATGCCCCGCACCGACGGTTTAGTCCACATCTCCGAGCTTGCTCCAACCAGGGTGAGGACGGTATCGGATATCGTCAAGGAAGGGGATGAAATACTGGTAAAGTGCATAAGCATCGAGAATGACGGAAGGATAAGGCTTAGTAGAAAAGAGGCTTTGGGGGAAAACATAGAGGATTATAGAAAAAGGGTGACATAAATCCGAAAGCAGCCTTTGTACTTTTTGAGTTAATTATAGTCAGAATCTGAGTTTCAGACAACTTCAGCAGGAGTTGTACTAAGAGATAGAGTTACAAAACGTTGTCATTCTGAGCCGAAGGCGAAGAATCTTAAGGGAAATGGAGACCCTTCGCTGTGCTCTGGGTGACAACAAGGTGCAAAGTGGTTCATTTGAGTACAACCTAAGATTGCAGTGTTTGTTGATTAAATTCAGTTTAATACACTTAAGTTTTAAACGTTTTGAATATATCAGCCCATAGAATTTGTCGTCAGAGAATAAGCCCAAACTAGTCATAATCTTAGGTCCCACTGCCGTGGGAAAAAGCAGGCTCGGCATCGAGGTGGCTAGAGTAATAGGGGGAGAGATAGTCAATGCCGATTCCCTCCAGGTTTATAAATACTTGGATATAGGCACAGCAAAGCCTAAAGAAGCGGACCGAGAAGGCATTCCCCATCATCTAGTCGATATAGTTAACCCAGACGAAGAGTACAATGCCGGAATCTATACCAAGACCGCCAGACCGCTGATTGGTGAGCTTCACGGGAAATCAGCAAAAATCATAGTAGTCGGCGGCACCTATCTTTACGTCCGGGTACTGCTTCACGGAATAGTCGAGAAGATTCCGGCAAACCGGGAAATTCGGCACCACCTGAGAAGACTTAAATCTGTTTTTGGCACTGTCTACTTGTATGAAAAGCTCAAGTCTCTAGACCCCGATTCCGCTTATCGTATTCATAGAAATGACTATGTCCGGGTCGAGCGCGCGCTGGAGGCTTATTATCTAACCGGGGAGAAGATGTCTCAACTTCAGGAAGAACATGGCTTTAAAGAGAATGAGTATGATGTGCTGAAAATCGGGCTTTCCGCAGAAAGAGAGGTTCTGAGAAAGAGGATAGATGAAAGGGTGGATAAGATGATGGAGGAAGGGCTTCTCGACGAGGTAAGAAAACTCCGGGGGATGGGCTTTGGCAGAGACTTAAAGCCGATGCAATCCATAGGATATAAACAAATGAATCAATATCTGGATGGCGAGATTACACTGGAGAGGGCAATAGAGTTAATAAAACGTGATACCAAACGACTGGCCAAGCGCCAGATGACCTGGCTCAGACAAGATAAGGATATTCGCTGGCATCGGCTTCCCGAGGACCGGGATAAGTTAATGGATGAAGTCGAGACGTTTTATAGAGTTAAGAGTTAGAAAAAAGAAAATGCTCAAATTCTTCACTCTTAACTCATAACTTTTCACTTTGTTCTTTACTTTCCCAGTATCATCTTAATAGAGACAATGAGAAGAACTACACCGAAAAGTTTTTTGAGTGTCGGGTCGGAGATATAATGAACGAGTGTGGCCCCTAGGTAGGCGCCTCCGACAAAGCCCAGTGCGATAAATATCGCCATATGTAGGTTGACGTTTCCCTCTTTGTAGTATTTTATCGCGGCAAAAAGAACTAGAGGTGGGGTAAGAACGGCAAGGGAGGTCCCCTGCGCCTGATGCTGGGTAAGTTGAAAGAAATAGACCATGGCCGGGACCATTACCAATCCCCCGCCTATTCCGAAAAAGCCGCTGGCTATTCCCGATATTAGACCTATTAGAATGGAGCCGACTGCTAACATTGGTGAGACCTCCGAGGAAAGAATGACCGGAAATTCGATTGAAAAACTATAATATAAATTATCCGGCTTTGAAAGATATGTACCCTCTTTACCGGTTAACCTTCCTGCTATTTCGGTTTGATACTGGGAATTTATTAATTAGGTTGATTGACCCTCGACCCCGGATTATTGGCCGTCTGCTCGTTTAGGATTCGCTTGTAGATTTCCTCGGCTTCATCTGACCTCCCCAGCTTTTCAAGCGACATCCCTATATGTAGCTTGGCTTGATTCTCATAGGGGCCTCCATCCTTGTTTAGCTCGGATAGGTATTCAATGGCCTCTTGCCATTTACCCAAGTTGAAGCTAGACAAACCAAGGGTGAGATAGGCAGCGTCCCTGAGCGTCTGGTCTTTTACGTCGCTATTCATGAAATCGTTGAGTTGGGAGATGGATTGTTCGTAATTCCCTAGCTCATAATTTATAGAGCCGGCGTAGTATAGAGCAATGGTCGAAATCCGGGTATCCGGATACTTTTCTCTTACCGCCAAAAATTTGGCTAGCGCTTCCTCTGAATTCCCATTACTGTAGATTTTTGATGCTTCACTAAACTCGGAGTTTGCCTCCAGGTTTTTTTTCTCTAGCCTGTTGATTAAAACAAAGGTGATTACGGCGATGATTATCACTACAAAAATAACCAATAAAATTTTCTTATAGTTGTCGGATAGAAAAATGATGGTATTAGATACTGCCTCCCTGAATTTATCCGGGCTTTTTAGCTCCTTTTGCGTGACTTTTATCTTTCTGGACATGTCGGAATTATAATAGTACCCAGTGAAAATACAAGTTGGCTTTGAGTAAAAAGTTTAGAGTTCCGAGTTCCAAGTTTCGGGTTAAAGATTTAAATCTAAGACCAAAGACCAAAGACCAAAGACCAAAGACCAAAGACCAAAGACCAAACTTGCGGTTTTTCCAGTCGAAAGCTACAATATCCTTGGTATGCATAATATGAGAAAAAAAATACTTTTATCTCTGGCTACCGTTGTCTTCCTTGGTTTGGTTGTAATTTCTCATGCAGACCCCGAGGATGCTTCAGAAAGAAATGTGACTCTTATAGAGATAGATGGTACGATAAATCCGGCTACCTATGACTACATAAGAACAGGCATTGACAAATCGAAAGAAAATTCTTCAGAAGCTCTAATTATAATTCTTGATACTCCGGGTGGGCTTCTTTCATCTACGAAGGAGATTGTGCAGTTAATATTGAATTCTCCTGTACCGATCGTGATTTATGTTTATCCCAGCGGTGCAACGGCTACATCCGCTGGAGTGTTCATAACTCTTTCTGCCCATGTCGCTGCGATGACTGATGGAACAAGCATAGGGGCTGCCCATCCTGTTCTAATTTCGCCAGGTGGAGGAGGCGGCGAAGGAACCGATGAGGAGAAACAAGACGATAATGAAAAGAAAAAGTTTAACGAAAAGGTGGAGAACTTTGCCTCATCATTCATAGAAAGTATAGCGGAAAAAAGAAAAAGGAATACGGAATGGGCAATTGAAGCGGTGAGAAATAGCGCTTCAATCACCGCTACAGAAGCCCTCAAGATTAATGTCGTAGACCTTATTTCCCCTAGTGTAAACGAGCTTCTTGTCCAAATCGACGGACGGGAAGTAGAGCTTCCGGATGGCAAGAGGATATTAAAGACAAAGGGCGCGAGTGTAGAGAGAATTGATATGAATTTCAAGCAGAAGTTGATCGATACCCTGAGCGTACCGGATATAGCTTTTCTCTTGATTTCCCTCGGCTCACTCGGGCTTCTACTTGAATTTTACAACCCCGGTTTAATATTTCCGGGCGTGGCTGGAGCGATATGTCTTCTTCTGGGCATGGTCTCTCTTCAGATACTCCCCTTCAATTATGCCGGCCTTGCTTTGCTGGTGTTGTCCGTCATGCTTCTGATCCTGGAGATTTATGTAACCAGCTTTGGCATTCTCGGGGTGGGCGGGATAATAAGTTTCATCCTGGGAGCGCTTCTTCTATTCGATACGCCTCAGTCCGATGTAAGAGTAGGATTTGACGTGGTGATTGCTGCAGCTTTAGCCATAGGACTTTTCTTTGCCTTCGTGGCATTTTATCTGGTGAAAGCGCAGAGCTCTGCCACTTCTACCGGGTTTGAAGGTCTTATGGGGGATGAAGGGGTAGCGGTAACCGTAATAGATAAGAATGGCAAGATTTTCATTCACGGCGAGTACTGGGATGCGGAAAGCGATGAAGCGATCAGTGCCGGCGACAAGGTAAAGGTAGTCGAGGTCAAAAGCGGTTTCAAGCTGAAGGTCAAAAAAGTCGGAGATTAAAAAGGAGGATAGGTTATGTCTACGCCCACTTTAATATTTGTAGCTTTCATAATACTATTTCTGCTTTCCGGGGTTAAGGTACTCAACGAATACGAACGCGGCGTGGTATTCAGGCTTGGGAGAATCATCAATCCGAAGGGACCGGGAATTACCTGGATAATTCCGGGGGTGGACAAGATGGTGAAGATCGGACTTCGGGTGATTACCATGGATGTTCCGCCCCAGGACGTTATAACTAGAGACAACGTTTCGGTTAAAGTTAACGCCGTTGTTTATTTTCGTGTGGTTGACCCGGTGAAGGCCGTAGTGCAAGTAGAAAATTATCTTTACGCCACATCCCAGCTTTCACAGACTACACTTAGAAGCATCCTAGGACAGGTGGAACTAGACGACCTACTTTCGGAGAGAGAAAAGTTAAACGTCCAACTTCAGGAGGTTTTGGACAAACACACCGACCCATGGGGGATAAAGGTTTCGTTGGTAGAGATCAAGTTTGTTGACCTACCCCAGGAGATGCAGAGGGCGATGGCTAGACAGGCTGAAGCGGAAAGAGAAAGAAGAGCAAAGGTAATAAATGCGGAGGGAGAATACCAGGCTGCGACAAAGCTGGCGGAGGCTTCCAATATCCTTTCTCAAAACCCGATGTCACTTCAGCTCAGGTTCCTTCAGACACTGGTGGAGGTATCCTCCGAGAGAAACTCTACAATCGTGTTTCCTATTCCAATAGATATTATCAAGCCTTTAATCAGCAAAGCTTCTCAAGGGGATTGATCACTGGAGAGGCGCGGTTTAAGCGTCTCTCCGGTAATTTCCATTCCGGAATGATGTTTTACCTCGGTTGTTTGGCAGGTTCTTAGCTCCTTTGTTTTCTCTCAAACTAGAGTTATAATAAATTTTCATATGTCCAGGTTGTTCCTTATCCTACTCTTCCCGCTTCTTTTCTCGTTGACCCTCCTCTCCTGTAAGCCTGCCGATGAGAAATCAGGTCCCCCGGCGAACGATTACTCGGCTTATTCGGATTCCGAGCCGGTCGAGGGTGATTGGTTGATTTACCATCTTAGCGCAGAACCGGCCACATTGAACCCTATAACTGCCACCGACGCTTACGAGAACACAATAAACTCCGGAAATATCTACGAGACCTTGGTTAAGCGTGACAATAAAAGCCTGGAAATCGTTCCCCTTCTTGCCGATTCCTGGCAAATATCCGAAGATAAACTGACCTTTACTTTTCTTCTCAAAAAAGGGGTAAAGTGGCATGATGGGGTTCCATTCACTGCTCATGATGTGGTTTTTTCATACGATAAGATTAAGGACCCGAAGGTCGATGCGCCTCATCTCAGAAATTATTACCAAGATATAGAAAAGGTAGAGGCCCTCGACGATCATACGGTCAGATTCACTTATGCCCGGCCTTACTTCCTGGCGCTCGAGTTCTGCGGGGGAATGCCCATAGTGCCTAAGCATATCTTTGAAAAAGGTGATTTTAATACCAACCCGGCGGGGAGGCATCCGATCGGCACTGGTCCTTATAAGTTCGCGAAGTGGGAAACCGGTAGGGAGATCGTCCTTGAAAGGAATGAGGATTACTGGGGCAAAAAGCCCTATCTGAATAGAATTATCTTCAAGATAATCACCGACAATACAGTTGCTTTTCAGGTGCTGAAGCGCGAAGAGCTAGATCTTTCCGGGCTCACCCCGATACAGTGGTTCAGGCAGACTTCCTCGGAAGCCTTCGTCAAGAACTTCGATAAGCTTAGCTACTTCACCCCTAACTATAGCTATATCGGGTGGAACATGACTAAGCCCTATTTCTCCGACGTGCGCGTGAGGACGGCGATGACTCATCTGGTGAATAGAGAGCTTATCCTGAGCAAAATACTGTATGACCTGGGGGCTGTGGTTACTAATCCTTTCTACATTAACAGCCCGGAGTACGATAAGTCCATAAAACCTTATAGGTATGACCCCGAGGAAGCCAAAAGGCTACTTAAAGAAGCTGGGTGGGTTGATCATGACGGCGATGGAATCAGGGATAAAGACGGAGTTAAATTCAAGTTCGAGTTTCTAATACCGGCCGGCTCTGAAACCGGTGAAAAGATTGCTACTATATTTAAAGAGGAGCTGGATAAAGTGGGAATAAACATGGAGATAAGAAAGACCGAGTGGGCCGTGTTTACGCAGCGTCTCAACGAAAGAAAATTCGACGCCGTGACCCTGGCCTGGTCCATGGGGGTTGAGTCCGACCCATACCAAGTATGGCATTCCTCACAAGCCGAGCAGGGGTCAAATTTCGTGGGTTTTAGGAATAAAGAAGCGGATAGGTTGATAGAGGAGGCTCGTACCGAGTTCAACCGGGAAAAGAGAATAGAGCTTTATAGAAAGTTTGCCGAAATCATACACCAAGAACAGCCGTATACCTTTCTCTTTTGCCGTAAGTCGACTGTGGCAGTCAATAAGAGGTTCAAGGGGGTTACGGTATATCCCCTGGGGCTCGACCCGCTTGAGTGGTATGTTCCACTGCCTCTCCAGAAGTACGGCCGGGCTGCGCTGAATCGCTAATGCTTAACCACCGTCCAAGTTGTCAGACAGAAATGTGTGACCCACCATTTTATTACCTCCCACAGATGCCAAAATATATTTATCCGATTGATAATTGAATGAATATCGGTATTGCGCTAAAATGATGTTTCTTTTTTTAAGTAATTCATCTAGCTCAATGCTCCGGTCTTTCAAAATCTATTCTGGTAATGAGTAGCTAGATAGCGTAGGGAACGCATATATGCGTTCCCTACAGCGTTGTTACTCGGGTAAATCAAGGCAAGATCTTATCGAGCATATGCCTTGTTAAATTTTTAAATTGGATTTTGTATTATTTGACATAGTTTTATTCTCGGGTGAATAAATAAGATGAGAAGCTACTTACTGAAGAGACTTTTACTTTTAATACCTACACTTTTCGGAATCACCGTGATTACTTTTTTTGTGATTCAGCTTGCCCCGGGCAGCCCGGTGGAGAGAAAACTAAACATAGAAGAGGGGGTAAAAGCGGAGGCCATTACCAAGGATATCGTCGAACAAACCAAAAAACTATACGGACTGGACAAGCCCATCTATATACGCTATCTGATTTGGGTCAAGCGTATCATCACGCTTGACTTTGGCTCTTCATACAAGGACCACCGTCCGGTCATCGAGAAGATTGGAGAACGGCTCCCGGTGACGCTGTCTCTCAATTTAATTTCCATATTCCTGGCCTATTTTATATCCATTCCCCTCGGTGTTTATTCTGCGGTCAAGGAGGGGAATTTGTCGGAGCGGGTTATCACCTTCATTCTTTTCGCACTTTATTCCATCCCCAGCTTCTGGCTGGCGATGATTTTGATCTACTTTCTGGGCGGGGGAGATTTCTGGAACGTCTTTCCGATCTACGGGATTCTCTCGCCGGGGGCGGAAAATTTTACATTTACCGAGAAGGCTCTTGATTTTCTCTGGCATATTATACTCCCGATTATATGTCTGACCTACGGCGATTTGGCCTATCTGTCTCGGTATCAAAGGGGAAGCCTGCTTGAAGTTCTTAGGGAAGATTTCATCAGAACAGCAAAAGCCAAAGGATTGCCGGACTCGGTGATTTTGTTCAAGCATGCACTCAGAAACGCCCTGATACCGATAATTACCATCGTCGCCTCTATCCTACCAGCGATGATCGGAGGAAGCGTGATTATCGAGAGCATCTTTTCTATCCCCGGGATTGGACAGTTGGGATTTGAGGCAGTACTTTCCCGCGATTATCCAGTGATTATGGCAATCGCTACCATTTCTGCCTTTCTTACCCTGGTTGGTATTTTGGTCGCTGATATCTTATATGTGCTGGTGGACCCAAGGATAAGCTTTGAGAGCAGAAGATGACCGCTGACAAAAACCTGAGTTATTGGGGTACGGTCTGGAAGGGTTTCAAGAAAGACAGGCTAGCTTTGGCCGCTCTCATAGTCATTCTCGTCCTATGCGGTATAGCCCTATTTGAGAACTTTCTGGCCGGTAACAAGCCCATTTTGATCAAGTGGAATGGAAGGCTCTATTTCCCATTAATTTTTACCCACAGCGAATTATTCGGTGTCGATTTCAAGGAGCTGGAAGAAGAGCTAAAGCCGGGTGACTTTGTACTATTCCCTCCGGTGAGATACAGCCCAACCGAAAGCGATCTTTTATCCGTGCTCACACCACCATCTAGAGAACACCTTTTCGGGACAGACGACCGAGGAAGGGATGTCCTCAGCAGGATGATCCACGGAACCAGGATTTCCTTATCCATAGGTTTTATCGCCGTGGGCATAGCTTCTATCATCGGAATCTTGTTGGGAGGGATAGCTGGATACTATGGTGGTGTGGTCGATTTTGTGATTTCCAGGCTTTTTGAGGTAATGATGACTTTCCCGGTGTTCTTTCTCATTCTAACCATACTTGCATTCAGGGACCCCAGCATTTATAACATAATGATTGTGATAGGGGCGACGGGATGGACCGGGATTGCCCGGTTGGTGAGGGGAGAGTTCCTGAGATTAAGAGAGTACGATTATGTGGAGGCGGCTGTGGCTCTGGGGGGAGACGATTTCCGGGTTATGCTCAAGCACATGCTGCCTAATGCCTTGGCGCCGGTTCTCGTCGCCGCTACGTTTGGAATAGCCGGGGCGATTCTGGTCGAGTCAGGGTTAAGCTTTTTAGGCTTTGGAGTGCCACCGCCAGAACCTAGTTGGGGCGATGTGCTTTCCCAGTCGCAGAGGTACGTTGATTTTGCCTGGTGGCTTGTTCTATTTCCTGGTGCGGCAATCTTTCTGACCGTGACTGCGTTTAATTTGGTCGGGGATGGTTTCAAGAGCGCAATAGACCCAAGATTGAGGAAGAGGAAGTTTTAATATTGAAAAAAACTATTTGCCACAGAGCACACCGAGAAGAATTTGTCTTGATATTGAAAATTCTCTGCAACCTCTGTGGCTAGTTAGAAATGGATAGGCTGTTCGATGAGAAACATACTGGAAATTAAAAATCTCAGGTTATCTTTCGGAAGCGATGAGGAAAGGGTAGAGGTTTTGAGCGGGGTCTCCCTGGCCATCCCCGAGGGTAAAATCGTAGGCGTTGTAGGGGAGAGCGGATGTGGAAAAACCGTAACTGCGCTCTCCATAATGCGTTTGATTCCGGAGCCACCGGGCAGAATTGACGACGGTGAGGTGATATTTGATGATATGAATCTGCTCAAGCTTTCGGAGAGAGACATCAGGGCAATTCGGGGAAACAGAATATCCATGATTTTTCAGGAGCCTCTCAGCTCCCTTAACCCGGTCTTCCCGGTCGGGGATCAAATCGGGGAGGCGATAAGAACCCACCTTCGTGTTTCCAGGAAAGAGGAGCGGGAGCGCGTTTTGGAGCTGCTGAGGTTGGTAGGTATTCCTTCCCCTAAAGAAAGAGTAAACAATTATCCACATGAATTAAGCGGCGGGATGTGCCAGAGGGTGATGATAGCAATGGCCCTTGCCTGCAACCCGGAGCTCCTGATTGCGGATGAACCCACAACGGCTCTCGACGTCACGATTCAGGCCGGAATCCTGGAGCTTATAAACGACCTCAGAGAAAAAATGGGAATGTCCGTGTTTCTTATAACCCACGACCTGGGAATAGTGGCAGAGGTTGCCGACGAAGTTTATGTAATGTATGCCGGGAAGATTGTGGAGCATGCATCGACGACCAATCTCTTCGAAAGCCCGCAGCATCCTTATACTGTTGGCCTTATGAACTCGATTCCCGGCCTTCATGAGAAGAGGGAGAAGTTAAGCGCCATTCCCGGTGTAATACCTAGCCCTCAGGATTTCCCCACTGGATGCAGGTTTCAAGACCGGTGTCCCCTGGTGATAGAAAAGTGCCGGATGTCGGAGCCGCCGCTCCGGGCGGTAAACGGACACCTGTCGGCATGTTTTAGGGTAGAAGAAGTGAGTTTCGGGATTTATGACAAGGTGTAGAAACGTGAATGGGTCAAGAGCTAATCATAGATGGAACGTAAAGAACTGATCAGGCTAGTTCGACTAAAAAAGTATTTCCCCATCAAGTCGGGGATCCTGTCTAGGCTGAGTAACTACGTAAAGGCCGTAGATGGGGTGGACCTAAACATCTTTGAAGGCGAGACTATGGGACTAGTGGGAGAGAGCGGATGCGGAAAGACCACGCTTGGGAAAACAGCTATCAGACTTAACCAGCCGACCGATGGGCATATTTTCTTCGATGGACAGGACATAACTCATTTGAATTCCGGTAAGATGCGACGACTCCGGCGTGAAATGCAAATAGTATTCCAGGATCCCTACGGTTCCCTCAACCCGAGAATGAAGGTCGAAGCCATCGTAGGTGAAGGGATTACCATTCACCGCATAGTGCCCAAAAGCAAAATTAAAGAGGAGGTTAAAAGGGTACTGGAAACGGTTGGTCTCAGAGAGGACGTGCTCTCTCGCTATCCGCATGAATTTAGCGGTGGACAGAGACAGAGAATCGCCATAGCCAGGGCACTGGCGGTCAAGCCGCGGTTTATTGTTTGTGACGAGCCTGTTTCTGCCCTGGATGTCTCGGTTCAAGCCCAAATCATAAACCTTCTTATCTCACTCCAGGAGGCATTCAGGCTGACCTACCTTTTCATATCCCATGACCTCCGTGTGGTGAGACATATAAGCAACAGGGTTGCGGTAATGTATTTGGGAAAGGTAGTTGAGCTTGCCGAGAATGAGGAGCTTTATAAGAATCCTCTACATCCGTACACCAAGGTGCTGCTTTCTGCCGTTCCCCTTCCTGACCCTAAGACCAAGAAAAAGAGAATAATATTATCGGGCGATGTTCCCAGCCCCATCGACCCGCCCTCCGGGTGCCGGTTCCATCCCCGGTGTCCCGTTGCCGTCGAAAGGTGTAAAAATGAAGAACCATCGCTCAGAGACGTCGGCGGAGGACATATGGTTGCTTGCCACCTGGTGTGAATGGTAAAAATCTCTGAACTTGCAAAAGCCAAATGTTATATTATTATTTAATGCCGTATTTTTAGGTAATTAGTTTGTTATGAAAGTAAGAGTATCCGACATAGGCAATGAAGGCCTGCACATAGCCGCATCGAGGAAGCCGGAATGGCTGACCAATATACCGGAGCTTGCGTCTAACTCGGACGACACCCATTTGTCTTCCAATATCAAGTTTGACCTGCAGCTGGTGAAGGTTTTAAAAGAGGTTGCCGTATACGGTAACATATCTTTTTCTATAAGGTCTTTTTGCGCAAGGTGCCTGGGGGATGTGGACTTAACCCTCTCCCCGAGGGTGAATTTGGTTCTTTCTCCGGCGTATAAAACCGAGGAAAAGGATAAGGACGTCGACTATGAAACCTATAGCGGAGATGAGTTTGACCTCGGTGTTTACCTCAGGGAGTTAATAGCGATGTCCCTACCGATTAAGGTACTCTGTGTGGAGGATTGCAAAGGACTTTGCCAAAATTGTGGGGCTAACTTGAACCATGGGGTCTGTTCTTGCAAAGAAGACCGCCTGGACCCCAGATTTGCCGTGCTGAGGGGCCTAAAAGTATAGAAAACCTGTTAAGGAGAAAATCAGATGGCGCTTCCCAAGAGAAAAACATCCCGGTCTAAGTCAAGGAAGAGGAGAACACACTACCGGATTTCGACACCGGGGCTATCGCTTTGCCCAAATTGTAATGAGCTGAAATCGCCGCATAGGGCCTGCCCCAATTGCGGTTTTTATAAAGGAAGGACTTTTAAGAAAGAGTCAGAGGAGTGACGATTAAATGATGGCTTTTGTATTTCCGGGACAGGGGTCTCAGTATATAGGTATGTGTAAGGAACTATATGGTGAATTTCCGACTGTCCGCAAAACCTTTGAAGAAGCCAGCGATGTGCTTCATCTAGATATGGCCAAGCTCTGTTTTGATGAAGGTTCTAACGACCTAAATCTAACGGTGAATGCCCAACCGGCCATACTTACCGCTAGCATTGCCGCTCTCCGGGTACTCAATGAAGAGGCCGGGTTTCAAGCGGATTATGTAGCCGGGCATAGCCTCGGAGAGTACAGCGCGCTCGTGGCAAGCGAAACCCTGGAATTCAAGGATGCAGTATGGATAGTGAGGGAGAGGGGCAAATTCACCCAGGAAGCAGTCCCGGTAGGAGTAGGCGCTATGGCCGCCGTTCTCGGGCTAGAAAAAGATGTAGTCGAGGGAATCTGCGAAGAGGCCTCCACGAATGGGTTCGTCGTTAGTCCGGCGAATTTTAATGCCCCCGGCCAGACGGTGATTTCCGGGAACCGGGAGGCAGTGGAAAAAGCCACCTCTTTATCTAAAGAACGGGGTGCAAAAAGGGTGGTTCTCCTGGAGGTTAGCGCCCCCTTTCACTGCAAGCTCATGGCCCCTGCTGCGGAAAGGCTGGCCCAGGTCTTGGATAAGATAAACTTTTCTGAGTTTAAGATACCGATAGTGACAAACCTAGACGCAAAGATAAATATCGACCCGACCAGGATAAGAGATCTTTTGATAGACCAGGTGATGAGTCCGGTCAGATGGTACGAATCAATCAAAACCTTGTACGAAGCCGGGGTAAGAAGATTTTTGGAGGTCGGCCCCGGAAACGTGCTTTCCGGATTAATAAAGAGAACGGTCCCGGATGCTTTTGTGCGGAATTTTGAGAAAGTGGGTCATTTAAAACAGCTTAAACAAGATGGAATTTAAGAACAAGATAGCACTGGTAACCGGAGCATCCAGGGGAATCGGAAGGGCGGTTGCAGTAGAGTTGGCGCAACGTGGTGCCTTTGTCGTTGTTAATTACTCGAAAAGCGAATCTGCGGCAAAGGAAGTGCTCGACGAAATAGAAAGCTCAGGCGGAAGGGCCAAGCTCTCTTGTTTCGATGTTTCGGATTCACCCAGGGTTCAGGAAGAAATAGCAAAAATCGGTGAAGAGTTTGGCGGGCTCCAGATTCTCGTGAATAACGCTGGAATAACAAAAGACGGGCTCCTCTTGAGAATGAAAGACCAGGATTGGGACGAGGTATTGGCTGTTGACTTAAAGGGTGTGTTTAACTGTACCCGGGCGGCGGCGAAGATGATGATGAAAGAGAGATACGGAAGAATTATCAACATCACTTCTGTTGTCGGTGAAATGGGTAACCCGGGACAGGCGAATTATTCGGCAGCCAAAGCTGGAATAATCGGGTTTACCAAGTCGGCCGCCAAGGAGCTCGCTTCTAGGGGGATAACGGTTAACGCGGTGAGCCCGGGTTTTATCGAGACGGATATAACAAATGTACTTCCGCAAAATGTCAAAGAAAAATACATGGAAGCTATTCCACTGGGCAGGTTTGGAACGCCCGAGGACGTAGCAAAGGTGGTGTCATTTCTGGCGTCCGACGGCGCATCGTATGTTACTGGGGAGGTTGTAAGGGTAAACGGTGGTCTTTACACTTGAAAAAATTTTGGGAGGAAAACAATATGGCAACTCAGGTAGATCAGGAAGTCGTCGCTAAGGTAAAGAAAATGATAGCGACTCAGTTGGGCAAGTCGGAGAATGAAGTTACCCCGGAATCATCTTTCATCGAGGATTTGGGGGCTGATTCTCTTGACCTGGTCGAGTTAATCATGTCCATGGAGGATGAATTCGGGCTGGAAATATCGGATGAGGATGCAGAAGGAATTCTAACTGTGCAGGATGCAATAAATTACATTTTGGAGCGTAAGAAATAATGAAAAGAAGGGTGGCTGTAACGGGGATCGGGCTGGTAACGCCGCTTGGCACCGGCAATAAAAAGACCTGGGAAGGCATATGCGAAGGGCGTTCGGGCATAGGACGTATCACCAAATTCGACCCTTCTTCGCTCAAGACCCAGATAGCCGGGGAGGTCCTGGATTTTGAGCCGGAAGCCTTTATGGAGTCCAAGGAGATAAGGAGAAGCGACCCGTTCATACAGTATGCAGTGGCCGCTACCAAGCTCGCTCTGGACGATGCCAACCTTCAGGTTACCGACGAACTTTCTCCACAGATTGGAACCATCATTGGCTCCGGGATAGGCGGTATGGATACGTATTACAAGACGGTGCTGGTGATGGAAGAAAGGGGTCCCAGCCGGATATCTCCGTTCTTTGTTCCGAATATTATTGCCAACATGGCCGCCGGGTATGTATCAATTTACTTCAACGCTAAGGGACCGAATAGCTGCACCACTACGGCCTGTGCGGCGGGCGCTCATGCCATTGCCTATTCGGCGATGGCCATCCAGAGAGGGGATGCTGATGCTATGATCGCCGGGGGGACCGAAGCTCCGGTTATTCCCATGACCATAGCCGGGTTTAACGTGATGCGGGCTATTTCTACGAGGAACGACGAGCCTGAGCGTGCCTCCCGTCCATTTGACCGGGACAGGGATGGGTTCATAATCGCAGAAGGCGCCGGAATATTGATTCTTGAGGAGCTTGAGTTCGCTAAAAAGCGGGGCGCAAGAATTTACGCCGAGTTGATAGGCTCCGGGATGAGCAGTGATGCCTACCACATAACCTCTCCTTCACTCGACGGTCCGGTCAGATGTATGAAAGCGGCATTACGAGATGCGGAGTTGAATCCGGAGGACGTTCAATACATTAACGCTCATGGGACATCTACTCCGCAGAACGACATTAACGAGACGCGTGCAATAAAGGAATTGTTTGGAAAACATGCCTACAGCATCCCGGTAAGCTCCACCAAATCCATGACCGGACACCTCCTGGGAGCGGCAGGCGGCATCGAAGCGGCCTTCACTGCTCTGGCCATATACCACGGAATCCTCCCGCCAACCATAAACTTGGACAATCCCGAGCCGGATTGCGACCTCGACTATGTCGCAAATAAAGCTAGGGAGGCAGATATAGCAGTTGCCCTCAGCAACTCCTTCGGCTTTGGGGGGACGAACGTGACATTGGCCTTTAGAAGATTTGACGGCCAGTAGAGGGCCAGTTCTTGCCTTTGACCACACTGAATTAAAAATTAGGCGAAAAACATTTCTAATATTTTGCTTATGCAACATTTGTTTATGTTGTAGGGAACGCATACCTGTCCTGAGCGAAGCCAAAGGAGTGGGGGGTAATTCACCCTCCCCTTCATCCCCTCCCATCAAGGGAGGGGAAATTTTCGGATACCCTACAGCCCCCTTGCTGCAAGGTGGTTCATTCGGGAAAGGATCTGCGTTCCTTTCATTTAGGGAGAAGCACGAAAAGAGACTGAGTTCCTATTTAACGGAGTTAAGGACCCGTTCACCCTGGGGTTGGTCCAGGGGAGTAGTTTAGATAGGAGACAGAGGAGACTAAAAAAAGCAGAAGGGATTCGTTTGTTCAAAGCTGTGGTTTTTCTTGAAATACCCCTTGACTTTTTACATAACAGCTTGTCGAAGAATGCCTTCTTTAGCTTTGTAATTTGTTTATCATCCTTTGATGAACTCAGGATGAGCGGATATATCTATCCGCTCTTAGAATGCTTGCTCTTCGACGAAGTTAAAAATCCCGTTCGTCCTGTCGAAGGACGCAAATGAGTTTTATTTTAGATCGTATTTTTAAGTGTCTGTTCTAAGGTTGATATAATTCTGACTATAACTTCCCAATTCTCCCACCTCGGATATAATAAAGGAGTCAATCGAGATTAAAAATTAGGAGATAAAAAATGCCAACAAATAACCCTTTCAATACAATATCCGCTCTTAAGGTCGGTCGAAAAACGGTTAAATATTACTCTCTAAACCGCCTTGAGGGTGCAATAGGAGTTGATACTTCAAGGTTACCGTTTTCCATAAAAATACTTCTGGAAAACTTACTTCGACATTGTGACGGCAGGATTGCTACGGAAGAGGATGTACATGCGCTTTCTAAATGGAATCCGGAGAAGCCCGAGGCTAGGGAGATTCCCTACATGCCCGCCCGGGTGATACTCCAGGATTTCACCGGGGTGCCTTGTGTGGCTGATTTGGCAGCGATGCGGGATGCGGTGAAGAATTCAGGAGGAGATACCAAACGGATAAATCCCATAGTGCCGGTCGACCTGGTGATAGACCACTCGGTACAGGTTGATTTTTTCGGCTCGCCTGACGCATTCAAGAGAAACGTAGAAATTGAATTTGAAAGAAACCGGGAGCGTTATGCCTTCCTTCGCTGGGCGCAGAAGTCCTTCGACAAGTTTCGGGTGGTTCCTCCGGGCACCGGCATAGTTCATCAGGTCAACCTGGAATACCTGGCCAATGTGGTTCAGACTGCTGAAGTCAATGGCGACACAATCGCCTATCCGGATACGCTAGTCGGAACCGACTCTCATACCACCATGATTAACGGCCTAAGCGTGCTGGGATGGGGTGTTGGCGGTATAGAGGCCGAAGCCTGCATGCTGGGACAACCTCTTTATATGCTTATTCCAGAGGTGGTGGGTTTTAAGCTATACGGTGAATTGCCCGAGGGGTCAACTGCTACCGATTTGGTCCTTGTTGTAACACAGATGCTCAGGAAAAGAGGGGTTGTGGAGAAGTTCGTCGAATTTTACGGCCCGGGTCTCAGCCATCTGAGCCTTGCCGACCGGGCGACCGTTTCCAACATGTCACCGGAATATGGAGCGACGATAGGATTCTTCCCGGTTGATGAGGAGACTCTCATATACCTCCGGGGCACCGGGCGGGATAAAAAACTGGTTGACCTGGTCGAAAAATACACCAAAGCTCAGGGACTGTTTCGCACCGATGATACCGAAGACCCGGTTTACAGCGATTATCTGGAACTAGACCTGAGCACGGTCGAGCCTTCCCTGGCCGGGCCATCACGTCCTCAAGACCGGATAACTTTAGGAGAGATGAAGAAATCCTTCCATACATACATGGAGACTAAGGCCAAGAGAAATCCAGAAGATTTGAAGAAAGCCGAGGTCCAGGTCAACGGAGATAAGGCCACCCTCGCCGATGGCTCAGTGGTGATTTCGGCCATCACCAGTTGTACTAATACGTCAAACCCATCGGTGATGGTCGGGGCGGGGCTCCTGGCCAAAAAGGCAGTCGAGCATGGTCTAAGCGTTAGCCCTACCGTTAAAACGAGCTTGGCACCCGGTTCGCGCGTGGTCATGGATTATCTGCATGGAGCAGACCTGATGCCCTATCTGGAAAAATTGGGGTTCCATCTGGTCGGGTATGGATGCACGACCTGTATAGGGAATAGCGGCCCATTACCCGAGCCCATAGCCCAGGCAGTCAAGGAAAATGACCTCACCGTTGCCGCAGTACTGAGCGGTAATAGAAACTTTGAGGGCAGGGTACATCCGCAGGCCAGGCTGGCTTATCTGGCTTCGCCGCCTCTAGTAGTAGCCTATGCCCTTGCCGGGACGGTGAATATAGATATGGCCAACGAACCTTTAGGAGTAGGCTCCGATGGTAAACCGGTATTTTTAAGGGATATCTGGCCCTCTCAAAAAGAGATAAGAAAGACAATAAAAAGGACCCTGAATCCAGAGCTCTTCCGGGGCCGCTATGCCCATGTCTTTGAGGGTGACGATGAATGGAAGAATTTAGCCATTCCAGAGGGCGACCTGTACGAGTGGGACGCTCAATCTACCTACATCCAGCAGCCGCCTTACTTTACCGATTTCTCTCTAGAACCGGCACCAGTTGGAGATATCAGGGGGGCACGGGTGCTGGCCCTTCTTGAAGACTCTATTACCACTGACCATATATCTCCGGCGGGCAACATAGCCAAGGATAGCCCTGCCGGAAAATATTTAATCGAGCATGGGGTTCAGCCGCTCGACTTCAACAGCTACGGCTCTCGTCGCGGCAACCATGAGGTTATGATACGGGGCACCTTCGCCAATATCAGGCTTAGGAACCAGATGGTTCCGGGTACAGAAGGCGGGTGGACTGTGTATGTGCCTAGTGGAGAAAAAGCCAGTATATATGACGCAGCGATGAAATATAAAAATGAGGGAATACCACTGATAGTTATAGCGGGGAAGGAATACGGAAGCGGCAGCTCTAGAGACTGGGCGGCTAAAGGCACGATGCTCCTAGGGGTCAAGGCGGTCATAGCAGAGAGCTACGAGAGGATACATAGGAGCAACCTGGTAGGAATGGGTGTTCTTCCGCTTCAGTTTAAGGCTGGTGAGAGCTGGAAGACGCTAGGACTAACCGGATTCGAACAATACGAAATAGAGGGAATTAGCGAAGACCTACGGCCGCGTAAAGACGTTACGGTCCGGGCAAGGCGTGAAGATGGTGGTGAGACCGTGTTCAAGACAGTGTGCCGTTTGGATAGCCACATCGAAATCGAGTACTATCGGAACGGCGGTATCTTACATACCGTGCTGCGCCAGATGGCTAGGGGTAATTAAAACAAGTGGGGTAGAGATAGGTACTATATTCCCGTGAAAACGGGAATCCACTACAGGTTGAGACCAGTTCTCGATAACCGATTGCATCCTGGTTAAATTAGGGCGCGGTATGGCTCAGCGACTAGGGTTGGGGAATCAATAATTCTTTTCCGTTTTTCTTTTTGCTTTGTTGTACTTGTGGTTGATAAATTAGCCCAAAATGATTTGTTTTTTCAATAAATCCATGTATATTCATTAGCCGAAAATTATGATAGAGAGGAATTTTAATCATGTCATTCATATCAAATAACGAAGGCCAAAAAATTACTATAGACAAAAAAGAGGAGAAGTTAATAGTTCCTGACAATCCCATAATTCCCTTCATAGAGGGAGACGGAACCGGGCCGGATATTTGGCATGCCTCACAACTGGTATTCGATGCGGCTGTCAAAAAGGCCTATGATGGCAACAGAAAGATAGCCTGGCTTGAGGTTCTTGCTGGGGAGAAGGCCTATAACCAGACAGGGACTTGGCTCCCCGACGAGACACTGACGGCGATAAAAGAGCATGTTGTGGCCATAAAGGGACCCCTTACCACCCCTGTGGGCGGAGGTATAAGGAGCCTGAATGTAGCCCTCAGGCAGTTGCTTGACCTTTACGCATGTGTACGTCCGGTTAAATACATAAAAGGAACTCCATCTCCTGTGAAAAAACCCGAGAATATGGATGTAGTGATTTTTAGAGAGAATACTGAGGATGTTTATGCTGGAATGGAATGGGAATGTCACTCTCCGGAGGCTCTGAGGCTGATCAAGTATTTGAAGAAAAACCTGAAGGTGAACATCCGTGAAGATTCAGGAATAGGAATCAAGCCTATAAGTGTCTTTGGGACAAAGAGGCTGGTTAGAAAAGCAATTAAGTACGCACTGGAGTATGGAAGAAAGAGTATAACCCTGGTTCACAAAGGAAACATAATGAAATTCACCGAGGGTGCGTTCAGGGAATGGGGGTACGAAGTAGCCAGGGAGGAATTCAGCGATGTGACCATAACCGAGGACGACCTCTGGAGTAAATACAACGGCAAAGCGCCTGAGGGTAAAGTGGTCATACAGGATAGAATTGCGGACAATATGCTCCAGCAGGTTTTAACCAGGACGAACGAATATGACATAATTGCTACTCCCAATTTAAACGGTGATTATCTCTCCGATGCTTGTGCCGCTCAGGTAGGGGGGTTGGGGATGGCTCCTGGTGGAAACATCGGCGACTTCTATGCGGTGTTTGAGGCCACTCATGGGACCGCTCCCAAGTATGCCGGACAGGATAAGGTAAATCCGGGCTCGGTCATACTATCCGGGGTTATGATGTTCGAATATCTTGGGTGGAAAGAAGCTGCAGACCTAATAATGAAGGCCATGGAGAGAACGGTCTCCGAGAAGAAAGTCACCTATGACCTAGAACGCCAGCTTGAGGGTGCAACGCTCTTAAAGTGCTCCGAGTTCGGACAGGCCATTGTGGACAACATGGACAGGGTATTGGCTGGATGAAACACATAGATTTTAAATCTTCCGGGTTGATTAGGTATGCTTATTAACCAAAAAGTTCTCTGGAGTGGATAAAGGCGGATATTATGCACTCCCGCCAGCCTTAACTAATAAAATTAGACCAGGAGTGAATGATGAGCAGACCGAAGATTTCAGTGATTGGAGCAGGGAATGTAGGGGCTTCTGCCGCCCTAAAATTGGCGGAGATGGAGCTAGGAGACATAGTGCTGGTGGATATAGTCGAGGGAATGCCCCAGGGGAAGGCACTCGACCTCATGCAGCAGGGGCCTATCTCCGGCTACGACCTTAATATTGTTGGGACCAATAGCTATGACCAAACCGAGGGTTCGGATGTTGTGGTAATAACATCTGGAATACCCAGAAAGCCCGGGATGAGCCGGGATGATCTCCTTTCCACTAATACCAAGATAGTGAAACAGGTTACGGCTGAGGTTGCTAAAAGGTCTCCCAAATCGGTTCTGATCCTGGTGACCAACCCGCTCGATGCTATGACCTACGTTGCATACAAAGTAAGCGGGTTCCCAAAAGAGAGGGTCATGGGGATGGCCGGGGTGTTAGACTCAGCCCGGTTCAGGACATTCATCGCCATGGAGTTAGGTGTTTCGGTAGAAAACATACACGCCTTTGTGCTTGGCGGGCACGGGGACGATATGGTTCCTCTGGCTAGGTACACTACAGTGTCCGGCGTCCCGATCACCGAGCTTATAGCTAAAGAGAGGCTTGATGCGATAATCCAGAGGACCCGCGACGGTGGTGCAGAGATTGTCAAGCTCTTGAGGACCGGGAGTGCGTTCTACGCCCCGGCGGCATCGGCCGTAGAGATGGTTGAGGCAATACTCAAGGACAAGAAGAAAATACTGCCCTGCTGCGTGCTGACGAGCGGCGAATACGGAATTAAAGACACCTTCGTCGGTCTTCCGGTAAAACTGGGAAGAAACGGGGTCGAAAAAATCCTTGAAATTAAGCTCACGGATGAAGAGGCTAAAGCTCTTCACCTTTCCGCTAGCCATGTAAAAGAGCTTTGCGATAGGATACATGAGCTGGGGGAGCTTTAAGAGTGGCAATTGGCTGGTGCAAATTCTTGACTAGGTCAAGACGCTTATTTAATATTAGTGACCCTGAGCGATTTCCCCTGATTATCCCAAAGGAAACGATATGAAAATAGCGTTTGAATTAGCTCTGGTATACTAATCTGGAGGAAGAAAAATGGCGAACGCAGCAACAGAAAATGCCCTAACCATGAGGAGGGACACCTGGTGGATTGAGCCGCTTATCACGGTCATTGTACTGGGGGCATTTGGTATATATGCAACTTGGCGGGCGCTGGCCGGGAATTACTATTTAGCCGAACCGTATTTGTCTCCCTTTTACTCTCCACTGATAACACCCGACTGGTGGAAGTTTTCTCCGGCTATATTGATACTCTGGGCTCCGCTTGGTTTCAGGCTTACATGCTATTATTACAGAAAGGCATATTATCGCTCTTTCTTCTGGGCCCCACCGGCATGCGCAGTGAAGCCGAAAGCAAAAGAGGGTAGCTATGCCGGGGAGACTGAGTTTCCGTTCATCCTCCAGAACATACACCGCTATTTCCTTTATGCTGCTACCGTCGTGGTCCTTTTTCTCTGGTACGATGCGATTAAGGCTTTCTTTTTCGAAGACGGTTTCGGCATCGGAATCGGCTCCATAGTCCTTCTGGTCAATGCATTCCTTCTATCGATGTACTCCTTTTCCTGTCATTCTTTTCGCCATCTCGTCGGCGGGAAGATGGACGTTATGTCTAAGTGCCCCAGCCGGCATGCGATCTGGAAGTGTGTCAGCAAGCAAAACGAACATCATATGTTCTGGGCTTGGATAAGTCTTTTCGTGGTAGCGTTCGCCGACCTTTATGTAATGCTCGTAGCCAGGGGAATAATTAATGACGTGAGGTTGATATGATGGAGAAGTACGAGACACATGTGCACGATGTGATAGTTATAGGTGCAGGAGGCGCCGGGCTCAGGGCAGCGATCGAGGCTTCCGCCCAGGGGGCATCTGTAGGTTTGGTCTGTAAATCGCTTTTGGGAAAAGCACATACGGTAATGGCGGAGGGAGGAATTGCTGCAGCCCTTGCTAACGTCGATGTGAAGGACAACTGGCAGGTCCATTTTCGGGATACGATGAAGGGAGGCAAGATGCTCAACAACTGGCGTATGGCTCAAATCCATGCCCAGGAAGCTCCAGACCGGGTCAAGGAGCTAGAGATGTGGGGTGCTCTATTTGACCGCACTAACGACGGACGTATAATGCAGCGTGCCTTTGGTGGACATTCCTGGAAAAGGCTATGCCACGTCGGCGACCGCACCGGCCTGGAGATGATACGTACGCTCCAGGAAAAAGGCATACACTCCGGCATGGATGTATATATGGAATGTACGATTACCCATCTCCTCAAGGACGGGGAGCGCATCGCCGGGGCTTTTGGATACTGGAGGGAAAGCGGAAGATTCGTGGTTTTTAAGTCAAAATCAGTGGTTTTAGCAACAGGCGGAATCGGGAAAGCATATAAAATCACTTCCAATTCATGGGAGTATACGGGCGACGGCCATGCACTGGCCTATGAGGCAGGGGCGGAACTCATAGATATGGAATTTGTTCAATTCCACCCCACCGGCATGGTTTGGCCGCCAAGCGTGAAGGGAATACTGGTGACGGAAGCGGTTAGAGGGGAGGGAGGGATTCTCACAAACTCGAAGGGCGAGCGGTTCATGGAAAGATACGACCCCCAGAAAATGGAGCTATCTACCCGTGACGTCGTGGCCAGGTCCATTTACACCGAGGTGAAAGAGGGTCGAGGTTCTCCGCACGGCGGGGCGTTCCTCGATATATCTCATAAGGGTCCGGAATACATAAAGAGAAAACTACCTAGTATGTATCATCAGTTCATGGAGTTTGCCGATATAGATATAACCAAAGGCCCAATGGAGGTAGGACCTACTACCCATTACATGATGGGGGGTGTACGTGTCCAAGCAGAGAATGGGGCTAGCACGGTGCCCGGACTTTTTGCTGCCGGAGAGGTGGCAGGAGGAATGCACGGTGCCAATCGGTTGGGAGGGAATTCCCTCTCCGATCTCCTTGTATTCGGGAGACGGGCTGGATTGGGAGCCGCACAGTATGCCAATGAGATTAACGGGGACTCGCTCAAAATCAACGAGGACGAGTTGGAGCAGGCGGCTAGGGAGATGCTCAGGCCGTTCGAGAATGCCCACGGAGAGAACCCATACACCGTCCACAGCACATTACAGGATGTGATGCAGAACTATTTTGGTGTTTTTAGGATTGACGAGGGTCTCAAGCATGGTATTAACGAGCTGGAGAAGTTAAAGGAGCGGGCGTCACATCTGAAAATTGAGGGCACCCGGCTTTACAATCCGGGATGGCACCTGTGCCGGGACCTGAAGTCTATGCTCATCATATCGGAGGCGATTGCTAAAAGTGCGCTACAGCGCCAAGAGAGCAGGGGGGCTCACTCTCGTGTGGACTATCCAAATACGGACGACTATAAATGGGGCAAGGTTAATTCAGTCATTACTAAAGACGGTGAGTCCATGAGGATTGGGGTATCTCCGTTACCGGAGATGCCGGAAGAACTCAAAAGGATTATCGCGGAGGACAAATAATGGCCGACGTCATTTTGAGAGTATTTCGTGGGGATGCCCAAGGCGGAGAAGAAAAAGATTATAAGGTGCCCGTGGATGAAGGAATGGTTGTCCTCGACGCCCTCCATTATATACAGGCAAATTATGATGGTGACTTGGCAGTGCGCTGGAACTGTAAGGCGGCTAAGTGTGGTTCTTGCAGTGCCGAAGTGAATGGCAAGCCACGCTTAACCTGCAAGACCAGGATAGATAGCCTTCCGCAGGGAGAGCCTATAACTGTCTATCCGATGAAGGCTTTTCCGGTAGTAAAGGACTTGGTCACGGACGTCAAGTGGAATTACCAGACACACAAGAAGATCCCTCCCTTTACCCCGCCTAAGGATACGGATTGGAGAATGTATCAGGAGGATATAGACCGTATTCAGGAATTCAGGAAGTGTATAGAGTGTTTCCTGTGCCAGAATGTGTGTCACATCTTGAGGAATCATCATAAAAACGACGCCTTTTTCGGGCCGCGTTTCATGATAAAGATCGCCGAGCTGGAGATGCACCCGCTCGATACACTAGACCGCTCGGCCATGCTGAGAAAGGAGGCAGGCGTGGGCTATTGCAACATCACCAAATGCTGTACCGAGGTCTGCCCCGAGCATATACATATTACCGATAATGCCATTATACCGCTTAAAGAAAGGGTCGCCGATAAATATTTTGACCCTATAAACTGGTTACTCCGGAAGCTAAGGAGTAACGGCAACTTATGAATAAGACGCTTTTTTGCCAGGAGGAAGCACCGATTTGAACATTCATGAATATCAGGCCAAAGACCTACTGTCACGATATGGCGTCAGGGTTCCTACGGGTAAGGTGGCTTTTAATGCGGATGAAGCGGAACAGATCGCAAAAGACCTTAATTGCCAAAAATTCGTGGTGAAAGCCCAGATCCATGCAGGCGGAAGGGGCAAGGGGGGAGGGGTCAAGCTGGCAACAACTCCTTCTGAAGTAAGGCAAATCGCGTCTGAAATGCTGGGCATGCGATTGGTTACGCAACAAACCGGACCAGATGGGAAGATCGTCGGCAAGGTGCTGGTAGAGGAAGCATCACAGATAGAAAGAGAGATGTACCTGGGTATGGTTATAGATAGGGCTCAGGAAAGAATAGTCATTATGGCCAGTTCTGAAGGCGGAGTAGAGATCGAAGAAATAGCCAGGACTAGCCCGGATAAGATATTAAAAGAATATATAGACCCGGCCACCGGACTACTCCCGTTCAACACCAGGAAGATCGCCTATTTTTTGAGACTAAACGGGAAGGTCGTGAATAAAGCGACGAGCTTTATCTCATCTTTATATAGGGCTTTTGTGGAAAACGATTGTTCATTAGCAGAAATGAACCCGCTCGTCGTAACCGGTGAGGGGGAAATACTTGCGCTTGATGCTAAACTTAACTTTGATGACAATGCCCTTTACCGTCATCCTGAGGTGGAAAAACTCCGTGACCCGAATGAAGAGAACCCGATGGAGCTTGAAGCAAAGAAATGGGGAATCAGTTACGTAAAGCTGGACGGAAACATTGGTTGCCTGGTGAATGGTGCGGGGTTGGCCATGGCTACGATGGATATCATCAAGCATCATGGAGGTGAGCCGGCCAACTTCTTGGATGTTGGCGGTGGGGCCAGCGCCGAGCAGGTAACTCAAGCTTTCAAGATGATACTCAGTGACCCGCACGTTAAGGCCGTTTTTGTGAATATATTCGGTGGCATCATGAAGTGCGATACCATAGCCACGGGGATTATTACGGCGGCCAAGGAGGTAGGAATAGGGGTTCCGCTAGTGGTGAGGTTAGAGGGGACCAACGTCGAGCTTGGAAGAAAAATGCTCGCCGAATCCGGTTTGAACATCGCCACCGGTGCGGATATGCGCGAGGCAGCCTCTAAGGCGGTCAATGCCGCTCTGGGAAGTTAAGTAAAGTTAAGATTCTTAATATCGAGCAATATAGACCATACTTACCCGCACATTCCATCAATTAGAAGCGCATTATGCTCTTTTCATTAGAAATTCTGACCAATTAACCCTTGACTTTCTCCTATTGATGATTAACTTCGGATTATAAAGAGGTAATATAAAGAGATGCGAGAGATTGCGGTAAGGGATTCTTTAACTATCTTTTTGAAGGAAGTGGAGAATTATCCGGTGCTTAGCCGTGAGGAGGAAAGGGCGCTGGCGGTGAAGTACTATGAAGAAAAGGACTATGATTCTGCAAGAAGGCTCGTGGTTTCGAACCTTAGATTTGTGGTCAAGATAGCTTCTGAATACGTATCTTATGGGTTCCCGTTAGTTGATTTGATTCAAGAGGGTGCAGTGGGATTGATGCAGGCGGTAAAGAAGTTCAATCCGTATAAAGGTTATAGACTGATATCATATGCAGTTTGGTGGATTAGGGCGAGGATACATAATTTTATCATGAGGTCGTGGAGCCTGGTAAAGATCGGCACTACTCAGGCACAAAGAAAACTCTTTCAGAAGCTCGGTAGGGGAAAGAAACAATTAAAAATAGATGAAGGAGAAGAGCTAGACGGTAAAAACTGGAGTAGACTGGCTGATTTGTTTGGGGTTAAAGAGGACGATGTGATAGGTATGGAAATGAGAATGGCATCGAGGGATTTTTCTCTCGATCAGGCATCTAGTGAAGATCAGAATATTACTTATCTCGATTCGATATCCGATTATCGACCTAACCATGAGGAGGTAATCGAATCAGTGCAAACAAAAGAACTGATGCAGAAAGGCCTTCAGGATGGCCTTGACCATCTGTCCCCTAGAGAACGGTATGTAATCGAGAAAAGATACCTGACTATACCAAACATCAAACTCAAAGACCTGGGCGAGGAGCTCGATATTTCCAAGGAAAGGGTGCGTCAGATCGAAACCCAGGCGCTAAAAAAGCTTCGCGGAGTTATCGAGAACCATCTGAATAGCGATGTACAAATATAAATTTTCAAGGAGAGGGAATAATGGCTAGCAAAAAGATTATTGGAATAGACCTTGGAACTACAAATTCAGTTGTGGCAATAGTAGAAGGCGGAGAGCCGAAGGTGCTGATAAATGAGGAGGGTTCTAGACTCACACCTTCTATTGTAGCTTTTGCTAAGGACGGCGAGATATTGGTGGGGGGGCCGGCTAAGAGGCAAGCCGTGGTTAATCCCGAGAACACTGTATTCTCGGTCAAGAGACTGATGGGGAGAAGGTACGATGAGGCGGTAGATGAAGCGAAGCGTCTTCCCTATAAAGTGGTTAAAGCCCCGAACGGTGACGCCTGGGTAGAGGCGATGGGGAAGCAGTATTCCCCTCCACAGATTTCTGCTCATGTTTTGATGAAGCTCAAAAAAGCCGCAGAGACCTATCTGGGTGAAGAGGTAACCGAAGCGGTAATAACTGTACCCGCATACTTTAACGATAGCCAGAGACAAGCTACCAAGGATGCCGGTAAAATTGCCGGGTTGAATGTGAGGAGGATAATAAACGAGCCTACTGCGGCAGCCTTGGCATACGGGTTCGACAAGAAAAAAGAAGGGACCATAGCGGTTTACGACTTGGGAGGCGGAACATTTGATATCTCTATACTGGAGGTTGGAGATAACGTCATAGAAGTGAAATCTACAAATGGTGATACCCACCTTGGGGGAGACGATTTTGACAGAAGGATTATGGATTACTTGATCGATGAATTCAAGAAAGAATCTGGAATTGATTTAAGTCGAGATAAAATGGCATTGCAAAGGCTAAGGGAAGCGGCGGAGAAGGCTAAAATAGAGCTTTCCACGACCCTCGAGACCGAAATCAACCTTC
Organism: Thermodesulfobacteriota bacterium; assembly: GCA_035559815.1. NCBI lineage: Bacteria > Pseudomonadati > Thermodesulfobacteriota > Thermodesulfobacteriota bacterium. The sequence continues at coordinate 14,135 of DATMAT010000028.1, read as the reverse complement.
CCTTTATCACCGCGGATGCCGCCGGTCCAAGACATCTCATCATGAAGCTGACCCGTTCTAAGTTCGAGCAACTTATCGAGGACCTAATACTGGGGACCTTGGAGCCTTGCCGACAAGCATTGAAGGACGCCGGTCTCAAGGCGAACAACATCGATGAGGTCATATTTGTGGGAGGCTCTACTAGGATACCGCTGGTAAACAAGGTGGTAACCGATTTCTTTGGTAAAGAGCCGCACAAAGGCATAAACCCGGATGAGGTCGTAGCGGTGGGGGCGGCCATACAGGGCGCCGTTCTCGGCGGTGAGGTGAGGGATGTGCTTCTCCTGGATGTTACACCGCTCTCGCTTGGGATCGAGACCCTAGGCGGTGTTATGACTACTATTATCGCAAGGAACACCACCATACCTACGAAAAAGAGCCAGGTTTTTACCACAGCCGAGGACAACCAGACCTCGGTCGAGATACACGTACTACAAGGAGAACGGCCCATGGCTCGTGATAATAGGACATTGGCTAGATTCATACTTGACGGTATTCCACCGTCACCGAGGGGAATACCCCAGGTAGAAGTCACCTTTGATATTGATGCCGACGGTATTCTCCACGTATCTGCAAAAGACTTGGCCACTCAAAAAGAACAGAAAATAAGGGTGGAAGCGTCAAGCGGTTTAACCAAGGAGCAGATCGACAAGATGGTGAGAGAAGCCGAAGAGCGAGCCGAGGAGGACAAGAGTAGGCGCGAACTGGTCGAGAATAGAAATAAGCTCGATGACTTGATCTACAGGACGGAAAAAAGCTTCAAGGAATTCAAGGATAAGCTCTCTGAGAGCGAGAAGAGCGAGCTCGAGGACGCGCTCGAGCAAGGAAAGAAAGCGGTCAAGGGAGAAGACTTGAGTGAAATCCAGAGGGCTACAGACAGGATCACGACTGCTTCGCACAAGATAGCGGAGTTAATGTACAAGCAGGCAGCTGGTGGCGGGAAAGAGGGTGCTGCCGAACAAACTGGCGACTCCGGGGCTCAGGCGGGCGAGGCACGTAAGAAAGAAGGCGGCGATGACGTGATTGACGCCGAGTTTACCGAGAAATAATCAAGGCATCCGCGGTTCTTGAGCTTCAGTAAAGGACGACTTATAGATGATCGGTAAGCTGCTTTTAGTTTTAGCTTGCCTAGAGGTGTTTTCGATGTTAAATTTTTTCGGTCGTGGTATCAGTGCTCTTAACTATTCCTTCTCCCTGATGTAGCGAGTTTACACAGACCTATTCAATGATTGGAGGTATCGTAATGAAGCAGAATATCCATCCACAGTATAAAGAAGTCGTTGTTACCTGTGCCTGCGGTGCAACTTACAAGACCAGGTCAACACGCCTAGAAAATTTTACGGTGGAAATATGCTCTAACTGCCATCCTTTCTACACCGGAAAGGAAAGAACTGCCGAATCCAGGGGCAGGGTGGAAAGATTCAAGAAGAAATACAAAGAAAACCAAGCATCCTAAGATTTTTCCCTTGCTGAGTTGTGCTTCTTAGACAACTCTTTTCCTGAAGAAGCTTTACAAACTACAACTTATCATTCTATAATAGTAAAAAACCTGCCCAGGGGGAGTTCCGATGAAAGAGTATGACCGAGAGCACGTGAGAAACGTGGCTATAATTGCGCATCACGGTGCCGGAAAGACCTCTCTTTGCGAGGCGATGCTCTATCTAGGGGGTGCTACTGAAAAGTTAGGAAAAGTCGATGACGGTTCTTCCGTTCTGGATTATGAGACTGAGGAAAAGAAGCGGAAAATGTCGATTAACTGCCACGTCGCTTTTACCGAGTGGAATGACTATCTCCTTAATTTGGTAGACACGCCCGGATTCGCCAATTTTCTATTCGAAACTGAAAGCGGACTCAGGGTGGTGGATGGAGTTATCGTAATAGTGAGCGCGATTACCGGGGTCAAGGGGCAGACGGAAAAGTTCTGGCAGATGGCAGCGGATTTGGGCATCCCCCGGTTACTCTTCGTCAATAAGCTCGATAGGGAAAGGGCAAATTTTGAGAACGCTATTGCTGATATTGAGAAGGACTTGGAGATAACCCCTGTGCCCATTACCATTCCCATAGGTGAAGAGGAGAGCTTCAGGGGCATAGTAGATTTGATAGAGATGAAGGCTTATCTCTACGACGATGGAGGAAAGTACAGAGAGGATAAAATACCAAACGACCTGGAAAAAAGCGGAGGCTTATGGAGAGAAAGGCTACTCGAGTCTATAGCAGAGATGGACGACGAATTACTCGAAAAATATCTTAACGGGGAGAACATCGATAAGGAAACCATTCATAAAATGGTAAGGGAAGGTGTGCTTAGCTCAAGGGTAGTTCCAGTCGTGGTTGGATCTGCGGTAAAGCTTATGGGAGTAAACATTCTCATGGACGCTATTCATCGCTATTTACCCTCGCCGCTGGAGAGACCTCCGGTCAAGGGGCAGAGCTTAAAGGGGGAAGACATAGAGAGGCAGCCAAAACTGGAGGAACCGGTTTCCGCCATTACCTTCAAGACTATATCCGACCCATATGCTGGGAAAATGAGTGTTCTTAGATTGTACTCAGGTATGCTTAAAGCCGATTCGACGCTTTTTAACTCCACCAAAAATTCACGCGAGAGAATAGGGCAGTTGTTCAGGATAGTAGGAAAAAAACAGTTTCCGCTAAGCCCGGCTTACTTTGGGGATATAGTTGCAGTCAACAAGCTTAAAGATGTACAAACCGGAGATACACTTTGCGATGAAGGAAACCCCATAGTTATTCCTCCTATACCTATTCCCCAAGCCGTTATGTCTTATGCTATACAGCCAAAAGCCCGGTCCGACGAGGATAAGCTGATGGCCTCGTTAAACAGGATAGTCGAAGAAGACCCCGCCATTCAATTCCGAAGGGACGATGAGACAAAGGAATTCCTCCTTTCCGGGACCGGACAGGTGCATATAGAGGTTACGGTAGATAAGCTTAAAAACACCTACGGAGTTAATGTCGAGCTAAAAACCCCTAAAGTCCCCTATAAAGAAACGGTAAAAAAATCGGCAAAGGCAGAGGGAAAATACATAAAGCAGACCGGAGGGAGGGGACAATATGGGGATGCATGGCTGGAAATCGAGCCCCTGCCCACCGGAGCAGGCTATGAATTCGTCGACCGGATTGTGGGTGGCGTAATTCCCAAAAACTATATTCCCTCCGTAGAAAAGGGTGTGAGGGAGGCTATGAAAAAGGGTGTCCTGGCCGGTTACCCGGTAGTGGATTTGAAAGTGACACTTTTTGACGGAAAGTATCATCCGGTGGATTCGTCGGATATCGCCTTTCAAATCGCCGGCTCGATGGGATTCAAGAAGGCTATGGAAATGGCTCAACCAATTCTTCTAGAGCCGATCATGAGTATGGAGGTATTTACCCCGGAGGATTGTTTAGGAGACGTCATAGGCGACATTAATGCCAGAAGGGGGAAGGTATCCGGTGTCGAGCCTCAGGCCGGCGGGCACTTAGTAAAAGCCTTAGTTCCCATGGCTGAAATCCTTTCCTATGCACCGGAGCTACGCTCTATCACCAGCGGTAGAGGCATGTTCAGTATGGAGTTCTCTCACTATGAGGAGGTACCTAGCCATCTATCTGCCAAAATCGTGGAAGAATCAGCAAAAGAAAAAGAGTCTTAGGCATGGGTTTTTATGATCAAACCGTATAAGGGAGTTCATCCCAGCGTGCATGAGACAGCCTTTGTGGCCGATAGCGCCCAAGTTATAGGGGATGTTTCCTTGGGCCAGGAATCGAGCATATGGTTCCAGACCGTGGTAAGGGGGGACGTAAATTACATTCGCATTTGCGATAGGACCAACATCCAGGATAGTTGTGTCCTACATGTTACCAAGGGCAAGCATCCTTTGGTGATCGGAGATGAAGTAACCGTGGGCCATAGAGCCGTGCTTCATGGATGCACGATAGGAAACAACGTCCTCATCGGGATCGGTGCTATAGTCCTGGACGGAGCTATGATAGAGGAGAATGTGGTGATTGGGTCAGGAAGTGTGGTTCCTCCTGGTTCCAGAGTACCTTCCGGCGTTGTGGTCATGGGTGTACCGGCCAGGATTAAACGAGAGATTAGGCCGAATGAAGTCGAGCAAATAAGGCAATCGGCACGAAATTACGTGGAGTACTTGAAAACCTATAAACAGCAACTCAATTTTTAGCCTTAAGCATTACAAGAGACATTCTTACTCATGCGCATAGCTTCGATAGATATCGGTACAAATACTTTCCGGATACTGGTGTGTGAGCTAAAGGGTAATGAACTGAAAAAGGTACACGTAGGTCGTGTAATTACCAGGCTCGGGGGTGGCTTCAGCAAAGAAAAGGGGTTAATTTCTCCTGATGCTATGGAAAGAGCGATTAGTACGCTTAAAAACTTTGCCGATATTCTGGAACAATACAAGGTCGAAAAGGTGAGGGCGGTGGCTACTAGTGTGGTAAGAGAGGCTTTAAACGGTCATGATTTCTTAGAACGGGTGAAAAGCGAGACCGGAATTTGGGCGGAGCTGATTTCGGGGGAGGAAGAGGCTAAGCTTACCGTACGGGGTGTGTTGAGGTCGGTCCCCAAAGTCTCGGAGTATAACCTGATTTTTGATGTTGGCGGCGGTAGTACCGAGTATGTCTATGTTAAGGATGGACTGATACTGGGTCTTGCCAGTACTAATCTTGGTGTGGTGCATCTGGCTGAGTTTTTTCTCCGGCATGATATTCCGAGCGAATCCGAACTTAACTTGCTTTCAAAGCACATCGAGGATACTCTACTCTCTCAGTTGTCCTGGGCATCTGAATACTCCGTGGCCGGTCTGTCTTTAATCGGCACGGCGGGAACGCCCACTACCCTAGCAGCCATAGACATGGGGATGAATAATTATGATCCCGACTTGGTTAACGGACACGTGCTCAAGCGTGATGCGGTATTGAGAATTTTCGCTTCCTTGATAAAAATCCCCACGGGAAAAAGACACGAGATTACTGGATTGGAGAAGGGCAGGGAGGATGTCATTATTCCGGGTGCTTTGATCGTGCTGAAGACCATGGAGATATTTTCCAAAGACCGGATTATAGTAAGCGACGGCGGACTCTTGGAAGGGGTAGCCTTCAGCATTGCCGATCGGCACTGAGCTTTCTTCTACCGGAATTGTAAAGCGACTCTAACTTTCCGTATGATGATATATATTGTAATCTTACCCGCCAAGCTCTTTGAGCTGGATGGATAAGGGAATTTGAGATTAGTTTCGAGTATTCATGTGCGGATATTACGACCTTTACGTTGACAATCTGCCTTGTAATTATTATATTTTTCAAAGATAATTAATCATGAAAGTGATGCATCTATCCGATAGAGCCGGGAAATTGCTTCATCTAATAATAGATCACTACATAAAAACAGGCCAGCCGGCCGGGTCGTTCAAACTGGTGCAAAGCTATAATCTCCCTTGGAGTTCTGCCACGGTCAGAAATACTATGGCCGAGCTTATGAACAAGGGCTATATTGCTCAGCCTCACGTTTCCGCCGGTAGAATTCCCACCGAGAAAGGGGTAAGGTTTTATGTTGACTCACTGCTTAACCCACAGGAGCTGTCTGAAGGTAAGAGGGTAGTTATAAGCAGGCGCTATAAAAAGATAGACGGAACCATCGACCAGGTAATGCAAGAAACGACTAGAATGCTATCGGATATATCTTGTTGCGCTGGTTTGGCTACTCTTCCCAATACTAGGTTTATGAAGATAAAGTCTGCCGAATTGATTAAGCTGGCAGATAAAAAGGTTCTTGTGGTTATAGTTTTCGAGGGAGGGATTACCGAGAAGACGCTGATAAGGGTTAAGAAGGAAATCCCCAAGGATGCACTTTATAGGATAAGCGATTATCTGAACAAGTTATCAATAGGCCTAACGCTTGACGAATTGAAATCGTTGGTGCTGGATGAGTTGAAGGATCAAAAGCAGCTTTATCGGGATTTCATAGAGAGCGTCATAAGGTTCAGCACTAAGGTATCTGAGCAGAAACTTAAATCCGACTTCTACATTAGGGGGCAGACTTCTTTTTTAGAGAATGCTCATTTTGTTAATCCTGGCGCGCTCAAAGAGCTTTTTAAGGCCTTCGAAGAAAAAGACTTCCTGTTGGATATTCTGGAAAAAGTAATGAAGGGCCAAGGCACCAAGGTTTTCGTAGGTTTGGAGAACGGCGTTATCGAGGGTTATAGCCTGGTTGCTGCACCCTACGGCGATAAAAAGAGACTAGGAACACTAGGTGTTCTAGGCCCGATACGCATGGATTATTCTCAAATTATTCCGTTGGTTGATTATACGGCTAGGCTTGTGAGTAAAATAGTTGGAGGGGGAGATAATGAGCGGTAACGATAGAGACGAAGAAAAAGAAATAACAGGTATCGAGAGTGATTCCGAGATAGGAGGCACGGTAGAGGCTAATGCGGAATCAGGGTCGGCTGCAGAGGACCTGCATTTAAGGCTGAAGCAGCTAGAACAAAGGTTAGAAGATAAAAATAAAGAGTATAACGACCTTCACGACCGCTACTTAAGAATGGCCGCAGATTTTGATAATTACAAGAAGAGGGTATCAAAGGAGAAGGCCGATATCATAGCTTATGGAAATGAAGAACTGATAAAGGCCCTGCTTAACGTACTGGATAACCTGGAGCGAGCATTGGAGCATTCCGAGTCTGCCGAGCAGGACGGCCCGATTGTCGAGGGGGTAAAATTGGTTTATAAACACTTCCTCAGTTGTCTGGAGAGGTTCGGGGTACAACCGGTAGAGGCTAATAAAGGCCAGGAGTTTGACCCAAGATATCATCAAGCCATAGAACGTGTGGAAACCAAAGATTTAACCCCGGGCATAATTCTCTCTGAAATGTTAAAAGGGTATACTCTTAAAGACCGATTACTAAGGCCAGCCTTGGTGGTGGTATCAAAGGAGCACCGGGAAACGACCACTGAGGGTGCCTCTCCGGATAAACCGGAAGAAAAGAAAAAGAGCGACGGCAGCCCGGGAGAATTATTGGATATAACTGATGAGGATTTAGATGATAATATTTAGAGGACGGCAATGCCTATAGTTGGAATAGACCTTGGTACTACGAATTCTTGCGTGGCGGTGATTGAGGGTGGCAGCCCGGTTGTCATTCCCAATGAAGAAGGCAGCAGAACCACACCCTCCGTAGTAGCTTTTACTGAAGATGGGAGCAGGTTTGCCGGTGCAGTGGCCAAGAGACAGGCGGTGGTGAATCCTCTTAATACCATTTTTGGCGTAAAGAGGCTCATCGGCAGGCGATACGATGCGCCGGAAGTGGTGAAAGCTAGACAGTATGCTCCTTACAACATCACTTCCAGTTCTTCGGACGATGCTTGGGTTGAAGTGAACGGAAAAGGATACAGCCCGCAGGAGATTTCGGCGATAATACTCACGAAGATGAAGCAGATTGCTGAGGAGTACCTAGGTCATGAGGTTGATGAGGCGGTCATAACGGTACCTGCTCATTTTAACGACCGTCAACGTCAGGCCACGAAGGACGCTGGCAGAATCGCCGGATTTAACGTGAGGCGCATAATTAACGAGCCAACCGCGGCTGCTCTGGCTTACGGTCTGGATAAAAAGGGCAATCAGCGAGTGGCCGTTTTCGACCTGGGAGGAGGGACATTTGATATAACTGTTCTGGAGATCGCCAATGGCGTTTTTGAGGTTAAGTCAACCAGCGGAGATACTTTCCTGGGCGGAGACGATTTCGACCAGAAATTGGTGGAGTTCGCTATAGAGGATTTCAAGAAAAAAAACGGGATAGACCTCAGAGTCGACAAGATGGCGCTTCAAAGGATAAGAGAAGCGTGCGAAAAAGCCAAACATGAGTTGTCCTCCATCCTGGAGACAAACATAAATCTGCCTTTCATAGCGGTGGATACCAGCGGCCCCAAGCACCTTAACGTAAAAATCACCCGGTCGGAATTGGAAGAATTAGTAGACGACCTGATAGAAAGGCTGGAGATCCCCTGCCGGCAAGCCTTCGAAGACGCCAAGTTGAAACCCACCGAGATAGATGAGGTGGTTCTTGTTGGCGGTATGACCAGGATGCCCAAAGTTCAAGAGAAGGTAAAAAGCATATTTCAGAAGGAGCCCCAAAAAAGAATAAACCCTGACGAGGTGGTAGCAATTGGTGCAGCGATACAGGGTGGCGTTCTCGAGGGCAAGGTTGACGAAGTTCTTCTGCTGGACGTCGTCCCGCTGTCTTTGGGCGTGGAGACGAAAGGAGGTCTATTCACCAAGATTATAGAAAGGAACACCACGATTCCTACCAGAAGAAGTCGGATTTTCACTACAGCCATAGACAATCAGGATTTTGTGAGCGTACATGTGCTTCAGGGTGAACGAGAGATGTCCTCAGACAATATTTCTTTGGCCAGGTTCAACCTCGTGGGTATTCCGCCTGCTCCCAGGGGTATGCCTCAAGTAGAGGTATCTTTCGAAGTCGATGCCGACGGCATACTTCACGTCTCGGCAAGAGACCTCGGTACCGGGAAAAAGCAGGCGATTCAAGTATTTCCGTCTGGAGGGTTGAGCGAGGAAGAGATTCAAAAGATAATAGAAGAGGGGCAAAAGAGTGTAGACGAAGACCGGAAGCGAAAAGAACTGGCTCTACTGAAAAACGAGGCCGAGGGCCTGCTTTACTCGGTAAATAAGACCCTAGATGCCTATGGTGAAAAGGCTGAACCGGAAATAAGAAAGTTGATAGAAAAAGCGATCGGAAGGACCAAGGAGGTTCTCCATGGTGAGAGTTATATAGATATCAAGGATGCTTTGAATGAACTCAAGGAAGCGTCTTACCGCTTTGCCGAGTTTATATATTCCCAAAGAGCCAAAAGCGCAGAATAGAAAATAACTTGCTTAACCTCTCTAATTACGAAATGGTTTAATTATGGCGAGAAGAGATTTTTATGAGGTTCTGGGGCTTAACCGGAATGCAAATCAAGAAGAAATAAAAAAGGCTTATAAAAAGCTAGCCTTCGAATACCATCCGGATAGAAATCCTGGAAACCCTGCCGCGGAAGAAAGATTCAAGGAAATTAACGAAGCTTACCAGGTTTTGAGCAACCCGGAGAAGAGGGCACGGTACGATAGTTTCGGCCACATGACCAACGAGGGCTTATTCTCGGACTTCGAATTTTCCGGCAATTTTAACGACCTCTTCGAGAATCTTTTTGATGAGGTATTCAACGCCGGCAGACGACGGCGTCCGGAGAGGGGCAGGGACTTAAAATACAATCTGGAAATTGATTTTGAAGAAGCGGCCTTTGGTACGGAGAAGGAGATTTCCCTTCCTAAGAGGGTTTTTTGCTCGGAATGTGGTGGAAGAGGGGCTGCCCCCGGTGGCGAATCCGTTTGCCTGGTATGCAGGGGCAAAGGAGCGATTAAATATTCCGAAGGGTTCTTTGCCGTCAGCAGAACTTGTTCAAGCTGTGGGGGAACCGGAAGAATAATAAAAAAGGCCTGCTCCCGGTGTAGGGGAGAGGGATACATAATCAACGAGCAAAAGGTAAAGGTAAAAATACCGGCGGGAATTAGCGATGGGGCTAGGCTCAGAATTCGAGGGGAAGGAGAAGCCGGGGCTCTAGGCGGCCCCAACGGTGATTTGTATATCGAGATATATGTGAAGGATCATCCATTATTCAGGAGAGAGGGAAAGGATATATTTTGCGAGGTGCCGATTAATTTTGTCCAGGCGGCGCTTGGCTCGGAGATAGAAGTGCCTACGCTCGACGGTAAGACCACCATCAAAATTCCACCGGGAACACAACCGGGGCAGACATTTAAGCTTAAAGATAGAGGAATTCCCACACTTAATGGAAGGGGCCGGGGCGACCTGTTCATAAGGGTTAACGTGGAGATCCCGGTAAAGCTAAATTCAAGGCAAAAAGAGTTGTTAGAAGAGTTTGCCAAAGCCAGTGAGGGACACGAAAGTCCGGCTACTAGAAATTTTCTGGAAAAGCTAAGAGAGTTGTTCGGATGATAAAACTCATCCAAGCAACTCTCTTCCTATTTATTTCGCTATGTTACTTACGGTGTTAGCTCGAAGGTCCAAAGGTTGTAGAAGTAGGAATGAAATGAGCCCTTCTATTTTGTTGATAAGCGTATTCATCGGTTCCTTCAGCCCATTGGGTGGTTTCTCCGCGGCTTACCGCTTGTATTCGCGCAGGCGATATTCCAAGACGAACTAGGTAGTTTTTTGTAGATTCGGCCCTTCTCTGACCGAGGGCAAGGTTGTACTCGTCAGTCCCCCTTATGTCACAGTATCCTTCTATCACCACGTTCACGTTAGTATTCGTGCTCAAGATTTGTGCGTTTTGATCTAGCACCGGCCTGGCGTCGACCCGGATATCATACCGGTCAAAATCAAAGAAAATGTCCTGGATTCCTAGCCCAGTTACCTCGGGTACACCACGCCTGAGCCTTTCCAACTCCTGCTCCTGCTTGGCAAACTCGGCTTTGCTCCTAGCCTCTTCAGCTTTTGCCCTGGCCTGTCGTAATAGCTCTCTGGCCTCATCGTATTTGCCCTGTCCGATCAATTCCTTTGCCCGCCTTAGTAGTTCCTCGGCGGCTTCATACTCCTCCGGTGCCAATTCCTGAGCCCCTGCTTCTTGAGCGGCTTGAAGTGCTGCCTCGGCGCTACTTAGTTCCTCATCCGGTTTCTTGGCGCAACCGTAGGCAAATGCTAGGGCAATTATCAAGAAAAATAAAAGAGACTTATACTTGCTCATTGACCACTACCTCCTATCTGCTTTTTTCCAAATTATCAGTTGCTAAACCATATACCGCCTAGGATTTATAGGGCCTAGCTCAAGAGAATTACTCCCTCCTGGCTGGAGGGATATAGCGTAAAAATTTTAACACATCGCCGATGAGTACTATTCCGCTCTTGGTTGTTAGTGCAGGCAGCGACGTGAACATCGTTACTATCACTCGATGCCGCCGGCTATGGCTGGGATGATGGAAACGATATCATTTTCTTTGAGCTCGGTTTCTACTCCCTTTAAAAACCTGATGTCCTCGTTGTTGACGTAGAGGTTTATAAACCTCCTTACGTTTCCGGTCTCGTCACAAAGTCTTTCTCTTATGCCCGGGAACTGTTTTTCCAGTTCATTAATCAGCTCGCCAATGTTTTTCGAGTTCACCGTTACCTCATCTTTCTCCCCGGTTAGTCTCCTGAGTGGGGTAGGTATTCTTACAGAGGGCATTTTACTTACCTCCTCTTCTCAACTATTAATCCTTGAATAGAGTTTGTCAAATTCTTCAAGTTTTGCATCAATTATATAAGGCTTAGAAACTTTATCCAGGAGAGGCTCTTGGGTCTTAAGCCCATTCCCAGTGATGGATACAACTATTGATTCGTCCCGGGGTATAACCCCCTGGTTGATCAGCTTTACCGCTACCGCCAGAGTCACTCCGCCTGCGGTTTCGGTGAATATTCCCTCGGTTTCAGCAAGCAGTTTCATCGCGGAGACGATTTCTTCGTCCGTAGCGTCTTCGCCGTATCCGCCGCTTTCCCTGATTACACTCATGGCATAATAGCCGTCCGCCGGGTTTCCTATGGCTAGGGATTTTGCGATTGTATCGGGTTTTACTGGCTTGAAGGCTTCCCAGCCATTCTTGACTGCGGTGGTGATGGGAGAACATCCCTTTGCTTGAGCACCGTATATCCTAGTCTCGGTAATATCTACTAGACCTAGCTTCTCAAACTCTTTTATAGACTTCCATATCTTGGTGAGTAGGGAACCGCTGGCCATTGGTATTACAATGTGCCTCGGGACGCGCCATCCCAGTTGTTCCATTATCTCAAAGCCGAAGGTTTTGGAGCCTTCCGCGTAATATGGGCGCATGTTAATGTTGACAAAAGCCCAGCCAAACTTTCCGGCTATTTCACTGCAAAGGCGATTCACATCATCATAACTTCCGTTAATCCCGATGAGCCTACCACCATAGACGGATGTCCCGATTATTTTTGCCTGCTCCAAGTCGCGAGGGATGAATATATAGCTTTCCAGTCGCCCGGACGTGGCTAGGGAGGCAACGGCGTTTGCCAAATTGCCGGTAGAGGCGCAGGCAACCGTTCTAAAGCCGAATTCTTTTGCCTTAGATAGAGCCACGGATACTACTCTATCTTTAAAAGATAATGTTGGGCAGGATACGGAATCATTTTTTATGTATATTTCTCTAACCCCCAATGCCCTGGCCAGGTTGTTTGCCCTAAGAAGGGGAGTGAATCCCACATGCTTACCCACTGTTGGAGACTCGTCTATAGGCAAGAGCTCGCTGTAGCGCCACATGTTGGACTCTCTTTTCTCTATGGCTTCGCGTGTGAGGACGCCCTTTATTTCGTCATAATTGTAGCTTACTTCAAGAGGACCAAAGCAAAATTCACAAACGTGGACAGGCTCCTTTGGGTACTCCCGTCCACATTCCCGGCATTTTAGACCCTTCACGAAACTCATGGTTTTCCTCGTTAAATTAATCTTTAAGAATTACCCTTTAATTCCGATGTTGTCAAGAAAATTTGACCTCTGGGGGAGTTAGAAAAATTAAGTGTTTTCTTTGTAAAAGGTCAGCCGAAATGAGTTTATCTAATCCTCTTCTAGCTTTATCTTTTCTAGTTGGGTTGCTTCAATCTCGTTTTTAGCTCTTCTATAGACTCCTCCAACTATTAGGTAGTCATTTTCGTAGATATCCCAGGAGCCGTCGATGACTATGTTTATAAAATTTCCTTTTAAGTCGGAGAGCTTAAAAATCGTTTTTTCTTCTCCGTTTAAGCTTTCTTCATGCACGTCGTGTGCTAATCCTTCAACGGCTACGATGGCTGCATCAAAGGCCAGCGGTGAGATAAGTATCCTGGTGATTGGAGTCCTGATTCCGGCAATATTTGCCCCAGGGATTGGTTTTTCCTTTGCCCCGCTGCATGAGACCGTTGGTACTACCAATAAGACCAGGACAAAGGCTGTGTTTATTGTCTTAGCAAATATTGTGTTCATACTGGGTAGTAAATTAACATGGAGTATATACCGGGGTTACAAAGAGTCAATGAAATTAAAGGCAATATACGAGCAAATATGTCATAACCCGGTCGAGTGGGGTGATGAATACAGGGAAAGCTTATACTAAGCACATGCTCAATCGATTCTGGTGACCTGATCGGCAAAGTGTTTTATCGGTCATGCCCGATAGTGTTTCCTTCCACCCATAGCCAAACGCTATTATCGTGTATTATTAAATCCATAACTATTCCCGGGGGATTATGTGATGAATGAAATAGAGTTGAGACAGTTTAGCGGAAAGCATATAGAAGCCGTCCTTATGGGTCATAGAATGGTTTTGAGGGGAACCCTGGCCAGTGTAGAGAAGGGATATGTAAAATTTTCTTCGATTGATGAGCTTTTTGTGTTGGTACACGGGAAAAAATTGAGCCTGAAACTCATGCTTGCCGGAAGCTTTGTCGACCTGGGAGATTTGCTAAGTAATCTCCTTTTTCCATGTAAAATCTTTGATAAATGTAAAGTTGCCGTAGAATAGAGTTAATTCAAGAGAAGGCAAAAATGGATTTATTCATCGAGAAAGGATACGGGATTGCCCGGATCCGCATAGAAGAAAGCGATAAGAACTATAACTACGTCCTCTGGTGTGAAGAAACCTCTGAATGTGCTGTCATCGACCCGCTCGATGCGAAGACCCTGCTTAATTTTATAAGAGATCGAAAGTTGAGGGCCAAGTATGTGATCAACACCCATGCCCATCCTGACCATATAGAAGGGAATGAAACCATGAGAAAGGCCACGTTTGCCAATATATTAATCCACCCGATAGGGCGGGTTTTTATCTCTTCGGAAAGCGAAGCTATAGATGAGGGTAGCACGATAGAAATAGGCAGACAAAAAATCAATGTCATTCATACTCCAGGCCATTGCCCTGAGCACGTGTCTTTGATTTTTCACGAGAATGTTTTTGTCGGAGACACCCTATTACTAGCCGGTTGTGGCAACACAAGATATAGAGGGGATGTTGATCAGCTTTACGAGAGTATTGCATT